>JAHEXO010000061.1 GCA_023252065.1 Nocardioides sp.
GCCGGCGCCCGGTCTCCGGCCGTCATCGCCCGGAGCCCTCCGACCAGCAGCAGGAACTGCTGGAGCGAGGGCTGCTTCTCCTCGGTCACCAGCCGGTCGGCGGTCTCGAGCATCACGGTGCCCGCGGTGTAGCGGTCGTAGTGTCCACCCAGCCGGGACGGGAAGGCGTCGAGGGTGTCGGCCTGGGTGACGACGTCGAGGTTGCGCCCTTCGGCCAGCTGGAGGTCGACGTGCGTGAACGGCTCGAGCCGCGACCCCCACCGCGAGGTCGTCTTGCGCACCCCCTTGGCGACCGCTCGGACGCGACCGTGCTGACGGGTCAGCAGCGTGATGATGCGGTCTGCCTCACCCAGCTTGTGGGTGCGCAGGACGATCGCCTCGTCACGGTAGAGGGGCACCGGTCCATTCTGCCGGTGAGCCGGAGCCGGACCTAGGAACCCGTCCGGCGTTTGCGCCGCGGGGTCTGCCAGCAGGCCAGGGCGAAGTCGGTCGCACGCCGGGTCAGGCGCTCGGGCCGCACCCGCCATTCGAGCGGGCTCGAGGCCTGCTCGACCTCGCAGGTGGTCAGCTCCTCGGCCAGCATCCGGGAGTCGGCGAAGGGGTGGAGGGGGTCGGAGGAGTGGCCGACCACGAGCGTGGGAGCGACGATCGTGCGCCGCTGCCGCGACGACGGTGCGACCCGGCCGAAGACGACGCCGTGCAGGACCGCCGCCACCGAGTCGGCGTGCTGGTCGAGGGTGTCGAGCGCGATGCCGGTCCAGAACGGCACCAGCCCGCGCGGGATCGGCCGGGTGAGCATCCGCAGCCCGTTCACGGTGAACGGCGCGAACCGGGCGGCGAACAGCACCGGCACGAAGACCGCCAGGGCCGCCTCCAGGGCGTTGTCGAGCACGGGCATCTCGATGATCAGCCCCCGCACCCGTTCGGGCGCCTCGACCGCCACCTCGAGCGAGACGTTGGCGCCAAGCGACGTTCCCCCGATCACGGCCTGGTCGGCACCGAGGTGGTCGAGCAGGGCCACGACCTGGTGGGCGAACGCCGTCATCGAGTAGACCAGCGGGTCCGCGGGCCGGTCGGAGCGTCCGTGGCCGAGGAGGTCGAGGGTCACGACGTGGAGGCCCTCCGAGGCGAGAGCGCGGGCCAGCGGCTGGTGCATCCGGCGCGGCATCAGCTGCCCGGGGAGGAGCACTACCCAGTGCGAGCCGGCGCCGTACTCGGTGTACTCGAGCCGTTCCCTGCCCGCACCGCTGTCGAAGAAGAGCTGTCCGACGCGCTCGGAGACCAACATGGGCCGAAATCTAGTCGCTCGGGCCCGCGCGGGCTGCGAGCCTTGCCACATGGCGACGCTGCGCCGGCTCGGGCCGGACGACTGGGAGGACTTCCGCGACATCCGGCTGCGCTCGCTCGCCGACTCCCCCGACGCGTTCGGCTCGACCCTGACCCGCGAGCAGGAGTTCACCGAGGCCGACTGGCGACAACGGGCCAGCGGCCCGGTCTACGTCGTGATCGACGAGGCGCCCGTGGCCGTCGGCGGGACCTTCGACCACGAGGGCGTCCCCCACGTCTGGGGCATGTGGACCGACCCCGACCATCGTGGTCGCGGGCACGCCCGGGCGATCCTCGATGCGCTGATCCCTCCTGGCACGGCGGCCGAGCTCGACGTGAACATCACCAACGGCGACGCCCGGGCCGTCTACGAGCGCTACGGGTTCGTCGGCACCGGCGAGGTCGAGCCGCTCCGCCCCGGCTCCGCCCAGCAGATCGAGCGCATGGTGCTCAGCCCACCCGGTTGACCGCGCTGATCACCGCCTTGAGCGAGGCGGTGACGATGTTGGCGTCGAGCCCGACGCCCCACAGGACCTCGGTCTCGCCGTCTCCGTCGGTGATCGCGCACTCGACGTACGCCGCCGCGATGGCGTCGCCACCCGCGCTCAGGGCGTGCTCGGCGTAGTCGAGCACCCGCACGTCGAAGCTCGCGCTGGGGCGCTCGACGGCGTTGATCGCGTCGACGAACGCCGCGATCGGACCGTTGCCTTCGCCGGACAGCTCGCGCAGCTCGCCGTCGACGTAGACGTTGACCGTGAGCCGGTCCTTCTCCCCCGCCGCCGACGAGGTGTGCACGGAGTTGAGCTTCAGCGGGGTCTCGCGGGTGAGGTACTCGCCCTGGAAGACCTCCCAGATGTCCGCCGGGCTGATCTCGCCGCCCTCGGTGTCGGTGCGCTCCTGGATGACCCTGCTGAACTCGATCTGGGCACGGCGCGGCAGGTCGAGCTTGTGCTCGGCCTTGAGCACGTAGGCGACGCCGCCCTTGCCGGACTGGCTGTTGACGCGGATGACCGCCTCGTAGCTGCGGCCGACGTCCTTCGGGTCGATCGGGAGGTACGGCGCCTCCCAGGGCAGCTCGCCGACCGGGCGGCCGGTCTCGGTCGCCTGGCGGTCGAGGTCCTCCAGGCCCTTCTTGATCGCGTCCTGGTGGGACCCGGAGAACGCGGTGTAGACCAGGTCGCCGGCGTAGGGATGGCGCGGGTGCACGGGCAGCTGGGTGCACCACTCGACGGTGCGCCGGATCTCGTCAATGTCGGAGAAGTCGATCTGCGGGTCGACGCCCTGGCTGAAGAGGTTCATGCCCAGGGTCACCAGGCACACGTTGCCGGTGCGCTCGCCGTGGCCGAACAGGCAGCCCTCGACCCGGTCGGCGCCGGCCATCACGGCCAGCTCGGTGGCCGCGACCGCCGTACCGCGGTCGTTGTGGGGGTGCAGCGAGATCGTCGTGAACTCGCGCCGGCTCAGCTGGCGGGAGAACCACTCGATCTGGTCGGCGTACACGTTCGGCGTCGCCATCTCGACGGTGGCCGGCAGGTTGAGGATGATCTCGCGACCGTCGTCGGGCTGCCACACGTCACTGACGGCCTCGCAGACCTCGACGCTGAAAGGCAGCTCGGTCCCGGTGAAGATCTCCGGGCTGTACTCGTAGCCGATGACCGTCTGGCCGAGGACGTTCTCGGAGTGCTTCATCACCAGCTCGGTGCCGCGGACGGCGATGTCCTTGATCTCGTCCTTGCTGGCCCGGAAGACGACCCGGCGGAACAGCGGCGCCAGGGCGTTGTAGAGGTGGATGTTCGCGTGGTGCACCCCGACCAGCGAGTGCACCGTGCGCTCGATCAGATCCTCACGGGCCTGGGTCAGCACCGAGATCGTGACGTCCTCCGGCACGCGGTCCTGCTCGATCAGCTGGCGGACGAAGGCGAAGTCGGTCTCGCTCGCCGACGGGAACCCGACCTCGATCTCCTTGTAGCCCATGCGCACGAGCAGCTCGAACATCCGCAGCTTGCGGGCCGGACTCATCGGGTCGATCAGCGCCTGGTTGCCGTCGCGGAGGTCCGTCGAGAGCCACCGCGGGGCGTGGGCGATCTGCCGGCTCGGCCAGGTGCGGTCGGGCAGGTCGATCGGCTCGAAGGCCCGATAGCGCTGATAGGGCATCGGGCTGGGCTGCTGGGTGTTCACGAAGCCAGTGTGTTGGAGGGTCATGGTGGGTTCCTGCTCGCTGGTGGCGGGCGCCGGCGCACGCGATCACTCCGCAGCGAGGGAGACCGACTGTTTCAGGCCCCGCTGCGGCAGCGAAGAAGGAGGCTGCGCGTCATGACCCACCCACGGTAGCAGCGCCCCTACCCCGCCGCCCCCACAGTCCGCACTCCGAGCGCCGGTCGCCGACCTCTGGTCGGAACCGCGAGGGCCCCCGCTGGTCGGCAACCGCAGCGACCGCTGGTCGGGGAGCACGAAAGGCTCCGCTGGTTGAGGAGGTCGCGGCGCGTGTTCCGCTGGTTGAGGAGGTCGCTTGAGCGACCGTCTCGAAACCACGCGGACCAGACACGGTCGCCGCGGGCCGCCGTTTCAGACGAGAGAGGTGGTGACGGTGGCCTTTGGTCGAGCTACCTCCCGCAGGCCGAGTTTCGGCCTTCGGTCGCTGGGGCTGCTCCTTGCGGACCTGACCGAAAAGACTTCCGAAAAGATTCCGCGAAATATTCTTCTGTGGATTATCTCGGATCGTGGGATAAGGCCTGTGGATATCGCCTCGACTGTCGGTGGGCCCTGATTGGATTTCTCGTATGTCGATCTCGGGACACCACACTCGGTCGGGGCCAGCGCAGGTGCTGGCTCGGGTGACCGCGGCGGTGGCCGAGCTCGACGGGCTGTTGTGGTCGGCACGGTCTGACGGCGAGGTGGTCGAGGTGGTCGAGCAGGTCCAACGCCCACCACATCTTGCATTGGGCCGACCTCGGAGAGACCGAGCTCGACAACCTCGTCCTCTTATGCGGCCACCACCACCGCGTTATCCACCACACCCCGTGGCAGACAAGAATCAACCCCAAAGACCGCAAACCCGAATTCTCCCCACCACCCAGACACGGACAAACCCGGGAATGGATCCGCTATCGACCACGGATCGAATAGCGACCGAGGGCGCGGTCGCTGGTATCGAGACGGGCGTGAGAACGCCCTCCTCGACTGGCGAACCGGCGGCCACGGCGACCGCGGCCACACCCGGTCACGGGATGGGCCAGACTGGGCGGCGATGCCGACCTTCACGCCGCTCCACGACGACCTGACCTTCCTGGCCCCGCTGTCGGAGGACCGAGCGGGGCGACTGGTGTCGTTCCTGGCCGACGGTCACCCGTCGTCCGTGCTCGACCTCGGCTGCGGGTGGGCCGAGCTCCTGCTGCGGGTGCTGGAGGCGACTCCGGGCGCCACGGGCACCGGGATCGACCTCGACCAGCACGCCTTGGCCACGGCCCGTGAGGCGGCAGAACGCCGAGGGGTCGGGCACCGGGTGACCCTCGAGGCGCGGGACGCCCGCGAGCTTCACGGCACCTTCGACGCGGTCACCTGCATCGGCGCCTCCCAGATCTGGGGTGCGGCGGCCGAGGACAACCAACCGCTCGACTACGTCGCCGCCCTCACCGCCCTCCGCGAGCTGCTTCCGCGCGGCGGACGCCTCGTGTACGGCGAGGGGATCTGGTCGTCCCCGCCCACCCCTGAGGCGACGACGCCGTTGTCGGGCCGCGACGACGAGTACGTACCGCTCGGCCGGTTCGTCGAGTTGGCGGAGTCCCACGGCTACGCGGTGATGGCCGCCCACGAGGCGTCGCTCGACGAGTGGGACGTCTTCGAGTCCGGGTTCACCGCCGGCTACGCCCGCTGGCTGGCCGAGCACGAGCCGGACGACCCCGGCGCCGAGGAGGTCCGCCAGATGGCAGCACGCCAGCATGCGGCCTACTACGGCGGCTACCGCGGGGTGCTCGGCCTGGCCTACCTGGAGCTGATCGCTCTGTGAGCATCGGCCTCGAGCGGATCTCCGTCGACGACGTCGACCTCGCTCTCGCAGAGCGCCTCGCCACAGTCCAGAACGCCGCCCTGGCCGAGGTTCCGCTACGGCGGCACACGCCGGAGACGTTCCTGCTCGACGTGCAGGACCACAACGGCGAGGGCCCGTTGCAGGCCCTCTGGCTGGCGAGGGTCGAGGGCGTCCCGGTGGGCTGGTCCGGTGTGCACCTCAACCTCTTCGAGAATCTCGACGGCGCCAAGGTCCTCGGTGGCGTGCACCCCGACCACCAGCGCCGGGGGCTGGGCCGGGCGCTGGTGGACGCGGTCGAGGCCGCCACCGACCGCCCGCGGCTCCGCGCCCCGACCTGGGTCGGCACGGCCGGCGAGCGGGCCGTGCCGCGGCTGGGCTACACGGCACACAGCTCCCACGAGGTACGACGCCTCTGGTTGCACGACTCCCACCCGCCGGAGCTGGCGGCGGCCGCCGAGACAGCCGCCGCCGACTACGACGTCGAGCGTTTCGTCGGCCCCTGCCCGGAGCCGCTCCTGGCCGACCTGCGGATCCTGCGCGAGACCATCAACGACGCGCCCGAGGACGGCGAGTTCGAGGCCTACCCACCGGAGCGGATCCGCCGCTACGAGCAGTGGCTGGCCGGCCAGAAGCAGACGGCGTACACGCTCGTGGCTCGGCATCGCGCGACCGGTGAGGCCGCAGGGCTGACGATCGTGTGCGTCTACGAGCTGACCCCGTCGATCGCCGCGCAGGAGGACACGTCGGTGGTCGCCGGCCACCGCGGCCACCGCCTCGGGCTCCGGATGAAGCTCGCCATGCTCGACTGGCTGCGCGCCGAACGCCCCGACGTCGAGGCGGTCGACACCTGGAACGCCCCCGGCAACGCACCCATGATCGCGATCAACGAGGCCCTCGGCTGTCGCAAGGTCGCGGAGACGGTCCGGTTCGTCAAGCAGCGCTGACGACTACGACGTCGGCTCGAGCTCCACGTCGTCACGTCGTACGACGACCGCAGGGACGACCCGACGGATGCTCAGCGACAGCACGGCGGCGACGACGCAGAGCGCGGCGCCGGTGTAGAAGGCCGGGTTGTAGGAGTCGGTGTGGTCGCGGACGACGCCCGCACCGAAGGCCATCGCCGACGCCCCGATCTGGTGGGCGGCGAACACCCAGCCGAAGACGATCGGCCCGTCCTCCGCGCCGAACCGGTCGCGGCACAGCATCACCGTCGGCGGCACCGTGGCCACCCAGTCGAGGCCGTAGAAGATGATGAAGACCCACGTGCCGGGCGTCGTGTGCGGCGCCAGGAGCGACGGCAGCACCAGGAGCCCG
Organism: Nocardioides sp.; assembly: GCA_023252065.1. The sequence continues at coordinate 6,668 of JAHEXO010000061.1, forward strand.
ATCCCACGCAGCGTGTAGTAGGCGAGCAGCAGCAGCCGCGGGTCGAGCCGGTCGGTGAACCAGCCCGACGCGATCGTGCCGCCGACATCGAAGATCCCGACCACCGCGAGCAGGCCGGCCGCCGTCGTCGGGGGCATGCCGTGGTCCATCGCGGCCGGGATGAAGTGGGTGGCGATCAGACCGTTGGTGGTGGCCCCGCAGATCGCGAAGCCGCCGGCCAGCAGCCAGAAGCTGCGCGACCTCGCTGCATGGCGCAGCACCGAGAGGGCACGGCCCGCGGACGAGCCGACCCGCTGGTGGGGCGGCGGACCGGGGTCCTCGGCAGTCGCGCCGTAGGCCTGAAGCCCCATGTCGGCGGGGTGGTCGCGCATCAGCAGCACCACCAGCGGTACGACGGCCAGCGCGGCCACGGCGGTGGTCAGGGCCGCTGCCCGCCAGCCGTGCTGGGTGGTGATCCACGCGACCACCGGCAGGAACACCAGCTGGCCGGTCGCGTTGCCGGCGGTCAGGATGCCGCTGACCAGCCCGCGCCGCGCGACGAACCAGCGGTTGACGACCGTCGCGACGAAGGCCATCGACATCGAGCCGGCCCCCACCCCGACCAGCACGCCCCAGCACAGCACCAGCTGCCAGGCAGCCGTCATGAAGACGGTCAGCGCACTGCCGAGCGCGACCATCAGCAGGGCGAAGGTCACCACCGGCCGGATCCCGAACCGGTCCATCAGCGCGGCCGCGAACGGCGAGATCAGGCCGAACAGGACCATGTTCACCGACACGGCCAGGCCGATCGTGCCGTGCGACCAGCCGTACTCCATGTGCAGCGGGTCCATCAGCACACCGGGCACGCTGCGGAACGCCGCCGCACCGACCAGGGTCGCGAAGCTGACCGACGCGACCACCCACGCCCAGTGGAGGCCGCCGGCGGGGTGGCGGAGGTCCGGATCCGTCATGCGTCCATGGTCGGGCAGGGACCGGCCGCCGGACGAGTGGCAGAATTGCCAATCTATGCAAGAATCCTGCCATGACCCGTCGTCGACCGCACCGCGTGGTGGTCCTGCTGCTCGAACCCCTCATCGGCTACGACGCGGTGATCCCCGCCCAGCTGCTCGGCGAGGCCGTCGACGCCTCCGGGCGGCCCCTCTACGACGTGACCATGGCGAGCCTCGACGGCGGCCCCGTGCGCACCCCGTCCGGTTACGCCGTGGTCCCCCAGCACGACGCCGGCGCGCTGCGCACTGCCGACACCGTGATCGTGCCCGGCACCCAGATCGCCGGACCGCGCCGCAGCGCCACGATCCCCGACGACGTGCTCGCCGCCCTGCAGTCCGTACGCCGTGGCACCCGCATGGTCTCGATCTGCACCGGCGCGTTCGTGCTCGCCGCGGCCGGGCTTCTCGACGACCGGCCGGCCACCACCCACTGGGAGTACGCCGACCGGCTCACCGAGCTCTATCCCCGCGTCCGGATGGACGCCGGCGTCCTGTTCACCGACGACGGCGACGTGCTCACCAGCGCAGGGCTGAGCGCGGGTGTCGACCTCTGCCTCCACCTGATCCGCCGCGACCACGGCTCCGAGGTCGCCAACCGGGTGGCCCGCCACTGCGTCGTCCCGCCCTGGCGAGACGGCGGCCAGGCGCAGTACATCGAGCGCCACGTGCCCGAGCGACCCGACGAGTCGACCGCGAGCGCACGCCACTGGGCCCTGGAGCACCTCGACGCCGACGTGCCGACGCTGGCTCGGAGGGCCGGGATGAGCGAGCGCACCCTCGCTCGCCGCTTCCGCGACGAGACCGGCCAGTCGCCCGGCGCCTGGCTGATCCAGCAGCGGGTCCGCCATGCCCAGCACCTCCTGGAGGAGACCGACCTCCCGGTCGACGTGGTGGCCGCACGGGCCGG
>JAHEXO010000557.1 GCA_023252065.1 Nocardioides sp.
TGCTGCACCACGTCGGTCGGGAAGTGGTGGTCGCGGTCCCACTGGGCCGCGTGCGGTGCGATCTCGGCCTCGGCGAAGTCGCGGACGACACGCCGGAACTCCTCGTGCTCGCGTGACAGCTCATACGTCATGGCGCACATGCTAGCCGTGGGTTAACGATCGCTAACCTTCGGCGACGCCTGACCCTCATTCGGCTCCACAGGTGCGGGCAGCGTGGTCGATGAGGGAGGCCCAGGACTCGCGGCCCGCGAGGGTGGGGTGGACGCCGTCCCTCAATGTCCCGGGATGCTTCATTGCGTACGGCCGCCACGGGACGACGCACGTGTGGGGTCGAGCCGCAGCGACCTCGCCCATCTCACCCGAGTAGAAGTACTGCACCGCGGCGCGGGTCCGGTAGGGGTTCGTCGACGGCCACAGGACGCGGTCCCGGTAGGTACTGACGAACAGCACGGTCGTGCCCGAGGGGACCATCGCCTGCACCGCCTGGTAGTCGTCCTGGTCCCAGCCTCGGACCGCGTTGGTGCCCAGCGCGATGACCAGCCGTCCCAGGTAGCCGTGCTCGAGCCGCCCGGAGACCAACATCGCCAGGCAGTCGACGTTCCTGCCGGCCCTGGCGTTGATCTCCCAACCGGGGCGCAGGACCGCCAGGTCGGCCTTGCCGCCGGCCGTGATCGAGTCACCCACCATGAACGTGTGCGGGGACGGGTCCGTCGGCTCGTAGGTCCCGCAGTTGTCCGCGGCCGACCCGAGGCTGCCGGTGATGTTCAAGGCCTGCGCCGCAGGTGCCACCACCAGCACGACCGCGAGCGAGAACACACCGGCCGCGATCGCCGCGCCCAGCCGCGCCAGCTCGATCTTCCTCATACCTCGTCAGATGACGAACGGGGGCACGTGGTTCGGTGCTGTTGACGATTCGAACTCCTGTTCGCTACCATACATGTATGACCACTTCCCTGCTCGTCCGGCTGCCGGACTCGCCTCCGGCCCAGCCGGGCGTGGCGGAGCTGGTGACCGACGCCGAGGAATCCCTCGCCGGAGCCGGCGGGTCGCCGGTGTCCGACCTGGACGACGAGGCTCTGGGCGGGGCCATCTCCGGGCTGGCGCGGGTGGAAGCGCGAGCGGTGGAGCTGAGGCTGGCGCTCTCGGCCGAGGCCGACCGGCAGCGGGTGGCCGAGGCCACGGCCGAGACCGGCACCGATGCGTGGCTGGCCCGGCTGACCGGGTCCACGCGGGCGCAGGCTGCCAGCGGGCTACGCCTGGCCCGGCTGTTGGGCGAGAAGTACGCCGAGACCCGCGTGGCGTTCGCCGCCGGCCGGGTGGGGCTCGACCAGGTCCGGGTGATCGTCAGCGCCGCCGAACAGGCGCCGGTCGAGGCCACCCCCGCCCAGCTCCGCCTGGCCGAGCAGTGGCTCGTCGACCAGGCCACCGGGGCCGGCACCCGCACCGGCCGGGGCCTGGACGCCAAGCGGCTCCGGCAGGCCGCCCGGCGGATGTTCGCGCGCATCGACCCCGGGCTCGCGGCCCGGCACGAGGCGATCCTCCTGGGTCGGGAGACCCGCACCGCGGAGGCCGAGACGTTCTTGGCAATCCACGACAACGGCGACGGGTCCTACTCCGGCCGGTTCCGGATCCCCGAGCTCCACGGCCACCTCCTCAGCCAGGTGCTCGATCGCCTCACCGCGCCTCGCCGCATCTCCCACGACCGCGCCGGTGCCGCGCTGGTCGACGAGTCCGCTCCCGGCACCGACTTCGGCCACAGCACCTACGAGCGCTACGGCGCCGCCCTGTGCGAGCTCGTCGAGCACCTTCCCACCCAGGGCTGGACCGGCCCCGGCGGCAAGGGGCACGGCGGCAACGGCTGCGAGATCCTGGTCCGCATCGACCTCGACGCCCTCCTCACCGGCCTGGGCACCGCCGGCCTCGACACCGGGGTCGGCATCACCGCCGGCGAGGCCCGCCGTCTGGCCTGCAACGCCGCGCTGATCCCCGCCGTCCTCGACAGCTCCTCGATGCCGCTCGACCTCGGCAGGTCCAGGCGCCTGCACTCCCGCACCCAACGCCGCGCCCTCGCACTGCTCCACGACACCTGCGCCGTCGCCGGCTGCCAGCGCCCCTTCGCCTGGTGCGAGATCCACCACCCCCACCTCACCTGGGGCCAGGGCGGCGCGACCGACCTCCACAACGGGTTGCCCCTCTGCGGCCATCACCACCGGCGAGCGCACGACCCCCGCTTCGACCTCCGTCGACGACCCGACGGCGAGTGGTCCTTCCACCGACGCACGTGAGCCCTCGGCTCAGGCGAGCGGCTGGTCGGCCCGGCGCAGCACGTGCACGGCGTAGGTGCTCGCCTCGGTGAACGGCTGCAGGTCATAGCTCGCGAACCGCGACTCCACCTCGAGGCCGACCGCTGCGCAGTCCTCGACGAACTCCGCGGCCGGATAGGCGCGCGACGTCGGTGCGGGCGCGCCCGAGAGGGCGAAGCCGACCAGTAGCCGGCCCTCCGGCGCCAGCAGCGAGGCGAGCACGCCGAGCACGGTGCGCTCCGTGTCGGGGGCGAGCAGGATCATCACGTTGCCGACGCAGACCACGAGGTCGTACGCCGTCGGGAAGCCCGCCTCGCTCAACAGCTCGGGCGTGAGGTGGTCGAGCAGGTAGGAGACCACCGGCAGGTCGGGGAACGTGGCCCGCGACTGCTCGATGATCTCGGCGTCGAAGTCGACGCCGACCACGCGGTGACCTCGCCGCGCCAGCGCTCCGCCGACCCGGCCCATCCCCG
>JAHEXO010000558.1 GCA_023252065.1 Nocardioides sp.
AGAAAGGCCTCGTCGACCAGGTGCTTGGTCTGCGCGCTCGAGGGCACGTGAAGCGAGACGATGTCGGAGGTGGCCGCCAGCTCCCCCACCGAGTCGCACAGGGTGATGCCGAGCTCCTCTGCCCGCGCCAGGGCAGCGCGCGAGCGTCCCTCCTTGGCGACCGATTGCAGCCGGACGCCGAAGGCGGCAGCTCGCTCCGCGACCAGGAACCCGATCGAGCCGAGCCCGATGATCCCCATCATCGAGCCGAGCAGCCCTTCTGCCCTGCCGTACGTCGCCTTGTTCCAGCGGCCCTCGCGCAGGTCGGCGACGTTCTCCGGGATGCGCCGGTCGACCGCGAGCAACAGCCCCATCGTCAGCTCGGCCACCGCCGCCGCGTTGCGCCCCGGCACATTGCAGACGAACACCGCCCGCTCCGCAGCCGCGTCGGTGTCGATGGTATTGGTGCCGGCGCCCGCCCGGATCACCAGCACCAGTTGGTCCGCGGCCTCGAACACCGCTCGCGGCACCTTCGTGCCGCGCACGACGAGGACTTCGAAGCCGCCGATCCTCCCCGGGAGCGCGAGTGCCTCCAGCCCCGGCTCCAGCACACACTCGTGCCCGTGATCCTCGAGATCGCGCACCGTCTGCTGGGGGAGGCTGTCCGCGAGGAGAATGCGCATGTCACGACCTCCAGGAGGAACACAGCTGACTGGCCGGAGGGCTGGTGGCGTCACCCAGGGCCACGGTTCGTAGGAGGTGACGGGCACCGCCCGGCGCTTCCGGGAGTCTCCCCGCTCGGCAGCGTGCTCGCAACCTGACAACCGGGGACATCTACGTCCTGCTCCTACCATCGGTTTCTGCACCTCGGGCACGGCGAAGCGGGATCCCGGCCCAGACCAGTCGGACTCCCACCACCGCCAGCACCACAGCGAAGAGCGAGCGGAGCACGACGGCACCAAGCAAAGTGAGCACGCTGTGGCGCGACTGCCTGAGCCTTGTGCTGGACTACTCAGGCACGACCTCACAAGTCCCGCCCCTGGTGCGTGTCACCTCGGCACCTCTGGCTCGAGCGCGATTCGTCGCCGGTTGGGGCGGGCGAGGAGGGCGATCCGTCGTTCGTAGCGGTCGAATGAAGGGACGGACCGGGTGTTGTCCTTCGCGGCGTCGTCCCAGTGGCGGAGGCGGACGGCGTCATCGGCGTACGGCTCGGCCTCGAAGTCGGCGACCTCCTGGCCTCGCATGGCTCCGCCCTGGACCTCGAGGGTGTAGGCCGAAGCCGGGGAGAGGACCTGGTAGTAGGCGGGGTCGACGGCGCAGAGGTAGCGCTTGGCTGCGACGTGAAGACGGATCGGCTCGGTGACGGCGGGGCCGAACCAGCGGGCGAGCCAGTCAGCGGCGACGTGGCTGTGCCGGTTGTCGGTGCCGCCCATCAGGTCGGACCCCGTCAGCCGGCCGGCGAAGTGGCCGACGTCGTGGAGGAGAGCCGCAATGACGAGCTCAGGTGACGCGCCGTCGCCCTCGGCGACGGCCGCGGCCTGCAGCATGTGCTGAGCGAGGGTGACGTCCTCGCCCAGATAGTCGGCGGCGCCGGCGCCGTCGAACAGGTCACGCAGACGTTCGGCAACGAGCTGCCCACGAAGGACCTTGTGCCGACTGGCGATGGAGTCCACGTCGGCATAGCAGCCTTGGAGGTGGCGGTCTCCCGAGTCAGCGAAGCTGGTGCGCGCGTGCAGCAGCCGGGTGTTGTCGAACACGACGCAGTCGCCGGGGGTGAGCCGGAAGGTGACCATCAGCTCGGGTCGATTGAGGATCTCGGCGAAGCGACGGTAGGCGGCGTAGAACGCCGGGGTGTGGTCCGGAGGCAGCCGCAGCGGCTGCATCGAACGGTTGTTGAACCGGATCTCACGAATCCGGCCGGTCGGGTCGAGCCCGATGATCGGCCGCGAGGCGACGAGCTCCGACGTGCTGTCGGCGAAGCGGAAGGTCACCGGGGTGCGAGTCAGGATGTCGAAGGCCTCGGGATCGTCACCGCGCAGCACCGCGGCCGCGTGGAAGCCGTCGACGAGCCCGGACTCGCCGCCGTCGACGGCGTTGGCCAGGCAGTGCAGCAGCTGCACGGTGGGCACAGGATCTCGGTAGGGGTTGTCGGTGTGCGGAGCGATCGCCAGGCCCGTGAAGGCGAGATGTTGGGCGTGGCCTCGACGCGGACGTCGAACAGTCGGCCGTAGTTGGTCTCCCGGACATAACCGAAACCCGCCGCGACGTCGAGCACAGTACCCGGCCTGACAGATGCGCCGGTGAGCAGCGTGAACCCGATCCGTAGCACGGCTTCGAGGCAGTCGGCCCGGTACTCCGCATCGGACACGAACCGCGGCCAGTCGTGCTGCGGTGGGTCGGTCGACGCCCAGAGCTGCTTGGCGTCCTCGCACCGGTCGTCGAGTTCCTGCTCGGCGTCGAGGAACGCCGGGTCGAAGCGACTGACGTGCCCGTCGCTGAACGTGACCGTCGTCCCGATCACCTCCGACACCACCAAGTCGGAAGCCAGGTCGGTGATGCCGAAGAGCTTCTGTCCGTTCCGGGGGTCGCGGCACTCGGCGCAGGGGCAGTTGTCGCGCAGCCAGATGGCCGGCTGCGTGATCGCGTACGACGTCGGGAGGGTCGGTGAGGTGGTCATGAGAGTCCTCGGATCAGCGTGTTCTGGTGGACGGAGTTGTGCACGGTGAAGGCGACGGCCTCACCGAGGTAGCGGTCCTCCGACCACTCCAGGGCCGTACCGACAGGG
>JAHEXO010000559.1 GCA_023252065.1 Nocardioides sp.
CGGCGTCGAAGGTGTCCCCGGCTCCGGTCGTGTCGTCGGCGAGCACCGGCCGGCCTGCGGCCTCGGTGAGCGTGCCGTCGGGGGCGGTCGCGAAGGCGCCCGCGGCTCCGTCCTTCACCACGGTCAGCGGCCCGCGGGCAGCCAGCGCGGCCGCCGCCGCGCGTGGGTCTGGTTCTCCGCCGAGGGCGACGGCCTCGGCTCGGTTGGGCAGCAGGACGTCGAGGTCGGGGAGCAGGTCGTCCACGCCCTGCCACCGTCCGGTCGGGTCGTCGTTGGTGTCCAGCGAGGTCGTCAGGCCGCGTGCGCGGGCACGGCCGAGGAAGGAGGGCAGCAGGCCGGCCAGGGAGGGCAGGAGGAACAGTGACCCGACGTGCACGTGCCGGAGTCCCTCGGGCACCAGTGCTTCGAGCGCCTCGTCGAGCTCGGGCTCGGTCAGTGAGTCGAGGGCACCGGTCAGGGTGAGCATCGCGCGGTCGTCGCCGCGGCTGAGGACCACGGTGAGGCCGGTCGGGAGGTCGGGGCGGACGGCGACGCGGCGTACGTCGACCCCGTCCTCGGCGAGCCTTCCGGTCAGGAACGCGCCGAACTGGTCGTCACCCACGGCGGCCAGCAAGGACACCGGCCGGCCGAGCCGGGCCAGGCCGTGTGCGGTGATCGTGGCCGAGCCCCCGACCACCAGGTCGGCCTCGTCGAGGAGCTGCTCGGCCTGGCCGAAGCGGGGCACGACGTCGCCGCTGAGCACCAGGTCGGGGTTCGCATCGCCGATCACGAGCACCCGGGCGGCGCCGGCGACGGGTTCCTGAGCGCGGGACACCGCCCTATCGTGGCCGATCATGTGCACATCTGTCCAGAAACAAGCAGTGTGATTGCTCTTTCTTGATCGTTTCAGCGGGAGGTGTCATGCTCCGAGGATGACGACGATCAGCTTCGTCGGGGCCGGGTCGGCCGAGTTCACCCGCCAGCTCCTCCGCGACCTCCTCTCCTACGACGACCTCGGCCCGCTCACGCTGGTCCTGCACGACGTCGACCAACGCCGGCTCCGGCTGGCCCACGACGTCGCCCGGCTGACGGTCGTCCAGCACGGGCGCGAGGCCGAGGTGCGGGCCGAGCCCGACCGCCGGGCGGCGCTCGCCGGCGCCGACTTCGTGGTCAACACCGTGAACGTCGGCGGCCACGCCGCGACCCTCACCGACTTCGAGGTGCCGAAGCGGTTCGGCGTCCGCCAGACCATCGCGGACACGCTCGGGGTCGGGGGTGTCTTCCGGGCCCTGAGAACCTTTCCGGTGCTCGACGCCCTGGCTCAGGACATCCGGGAGGTCTGCCCCGACGCGTGGCTGCTCAACTACACCAACCCGATGGCGATGAACCTCCAGTACCTCGGCGACCGCCACCCCGACGTCAAGGCCCTCGGCCTGTGCCACTCCGTGTTCTGGACGGTGCACGACCTGAGCAAGCTGGTCGAGGTCCCGCTGCAGGAGGTCACCTTCCACAGCGCCGGGGTCAACCACCAGGCCTGGGTGCTGCGCTGGGAGCGCGACGGGGAGAGCCTCTACCCGCTTCTCGACGAACGCATCGCTGCCGACCCGGAGCTCCGGCGCCGGGTGCGCGTCGACATGTACCGCCGGCTGGGCTACTACCCCACCGAGACCAGCGAGCACTCCAGTGAGTACGTGCCGTGGTACCTCCACGACGATGCAGAGATCGCCCGCCTCCGCATCCCCGTCGACGACTACATCGGCATCAGCACGGCGAACGTCGCCGACATCGAGACCCTCGAGAAGGACGTCGCCGCCGGTCGCTACGTCGAGCCCGAGGAGGAGGCGGCGGAGTACGCACCCCAGGTCGTGCACAGCCTGGTCACCGGGGCGTCCCGCACGATCCAGGTGACGGTGCCCAACCACGGGCTGATCCCGAACCTGCCCGCCGGAGCCGGCGTCGAGGTGCCCTGCCTCCTCGATGCGAACGGCGTACGCCCGCTGGCGGTCGAGGCGCTTCCGGCCGCCTGCGCGGCGCTGAACCGGAGCTTCCTGTCCGTCGTCGAGCTGACCGTGCGGGCCGCGGTCGAGGAGCGGCCCGAGCTGGTACGGCGTGCGCTGATGGTCGACCCGAACACCGCGGCGACACTTTCGGTCGAGGCCATCTGGGGGCTCGCCGACGCGATGGTGGCCGCCCACGGGCCGCTGCTGCCCGAGGCGTTGCAGGTGCCGGTCCGCAGCTGACCGTCAGGGACCGGGCCGGGGTCCGTCGGGTCAGGACGCGTCGACGAGGTGGACCTCGAGCCCGGCCCGACGCAGCGCCGCGACCGCGTCGGGCGGCGCCGCCGAGTCGGTGATCAGGTCGGAGACCAGCTCGAGGTCGCCGATCTTGGCGAACCCGCGGCGGCCCAGCTTGCTCGAGTCGGCGACGACGACGGCCCGGGCCGCGGCCCGGACCAGGGCCCGGTTGGTCTGGGCCTCGACCTCGTGGTGGGTGGTCAGGCCCGCCGCAGGACTGATGCCGTCGACCCCGATGAAGGCCAGGTCGAGGTTGAGGTTGGCGAGGGTGAGCTCGGCCAGCGGGCCGACCAGCTCGTAGGACTCGGCACGCGCGCTGCCACCGCAGACGACCAGCTCGATGTTGGTGCGGACCGCGAGCTCGGAGGCGATGTTCAGCGCGTTGGTGACCACGCGCAGCCCCGGCCGCCCGGACAGCGCCCGGGCCACCTCGGTCGTCGTCGTCCCGCCGTTGAGACCCACGGACATGATCTCGGTGGTCACCAGCTC
>JAHEXO010000560.1 GCA_023252065.1 Nocardioides sp.
AGGTGGACGAAGACGAAGCCGCCCCACGCCTCGACCCCTACGGGGTGCAGGCCGAACTCCGACGGCTCGACGTCACCGTCCTCGGTGTGCGGCGCGCGCAGCAGCGAGCCGTCGAGGGCGTAGGTCCACGAGTGGTAGGGGCAGCGGATCGACTTGGCCCCGCACAGCTGCGGCGCGGCGCCGGGCTCGGTCGGGAACAGCTGTGAGCCGCGGTGCCGGCAGACGTTGTACGACGCGTGCAGGGCGCCGTCGGCGTCGGCGGTCACCACCACCGACTCGCCCAGGACCTCGACCACCGCCACCCGCTCGGCGCCGTCGAGACCCAGGTCGGACAGGCGACCGACGCAGGTCCACTCGCGGAGCAGCACCCGCTCTCGCTCGCGCGCGAACGCCTCGGGATCGACGTACAGCTCGCGCGGAAGGGCAGCCTGCAGGGTCACGGTGTGGCCTCCGTTCGCTGGGCACCGAGATGGGCAACCAGGTGGCACGCGCAGCGGTGCCCGTGGGGGTCGGACGGGACGACCGCCAGGGCGGTGCCTCGGCACAGGTCGGCCACCGCGTCCGCCTCCCCCGACGCCAGGGCGGGGCACCGGGGGTGGAAGCGGCAGCCCGAGGGGATCCGTGTGGGGTCGGGGATCTCGCCGTGCAGGACGATCGGCTCCAGCCGGTCCATCTCGGGCACGACCGACAGCAGGGCCTGGGTGTAGGGGTGCTGCGGAGCGGTCAGCACCTCCTCGGTGGGACCGGACTCGACGACGCGGCCGAGGTACATCACCGCGATCCGATCGGCGATGTTCCAGGCCAGGCCGAGGTCGTGGGTCACGACCAGCACCCCGAGCCCCAGCTCCTCGCGCAGCTTGAGGATCAGGGCCAGGATCTCGCCGCGGATCGAGGCGTCGAGGCTGGAGACCGGCTCGTCGGCGATCAGGAGCGACGGCTGCAGGGCCAGGGCACCGGCGATCAGCACCCGTTGCCGCTGGCCGCCCGACAGCTCGTGGGGGTAGCGCAGGAACAGGGCCTCCGGCGGTCGCAGCCCTGCCGACGAGAGCGCTGCAGCGACACGCTCGGTCTCGCTGGGGCCGGACCGGCCGACCAGCTTGTGGATCCGCAGACCCTCGGCCACCGAGTCGTAGACGGTGTGCCGGGGGTTGAGCGCACCGAGCGGGTCCTGGAGCACGAGCTGGACGTCGCGGCGCAGCGCCTTGAGCGAACGCGCGTTGCGTCTGAGCGTCTCGCCCTTCCACCGCACCTCCCCTGCGGCGGGGGTGGTCAGGCCGACGAGCGTGCGCGCGAGCGTGGTCTTGCCCGACCCGGACTCGCCCACCAGGGCCAGCACCTCGCCACCCCGGACCACCAGGTCGGCACCGTCGAGCGCCCGCGCCACCCGGCCACTGCGGGTGGTGAACTCGACGCGCACGCCCTCCGCCGACAGCTCGTCCGTCATCAGCCGTCCCCTGGGTTCGTGGTGCCGACCGCCGGCTCGGCAGACTCGGCCGGCACCCCGATCCTGACGCACGCAGCCTGGCGGCCGTCGTCGTAGGTCTCCAGCGGAGGCTCGGCCGGGAGGCACTCCTCGGCCGCCCGCGAGCAGCGCGGCGCGAAGGAACAGCCCTGGGTCAGGTTGCGCGGGTCAGGCGGGTCACCGGGGAGACCCGCCGGTGCGAAGCGGGCAGCCGGGTCACCGACCCGTGGGAACGCCGCCGACAGCGCGGTGGTGTAGGGGTGCAGCGGTCCGGCGAAGACCTCGGCCGCGGGCCCGGACTCCACGACCCGCCCGGCGTACATGACCGTGATCTTGTCGCACAGGTCGGCGAGCACCGAGAGGTCGTGGCTGATCATCAGCATCCCGACCTCGCGGTCGCGCACCAGGTCGGACAGCACGCCGAGCACCTGCGCCTGCACCATCACGTCGAGCGCCGTGGTCGGCTCGTCGGCCACCACGAGGTGGGGGTCGCAGGCCAGCGCCATCGCGATCATGACCCGCTGCTTCTGGCCACCCGAGAGCTGGTGGGGATAGCTGCGGGCCCGGTCGGGGTCGAGGCCGACCTGCTCGAGCAGCTCGCCGACCCGCGTCGTACGACGCGACTCCGACAGCCCGGGCAGGTGGACCTCGATCGGCTCGGCGATCTGACGCCCGATCCGGTGCACCGGGTTGAGCGAGTGGAGCGCGCCCTGGAACACGATCGACGCCCCGGCCCAGCGGACCGCGCGCAGGTCGCCCCAGCGCATCGTCAGCACGTCGTTGCCCTCGAAGAGCACCTCGCCGGTGACCGTGGCGCTGGGCGGCTGCAGCCGCAGGATCGTGCTCGCCAGCGTCGACTTGCCGCACCCGGACTCCCCCGCCACACCCACGATCTGGCCGCGCTCGACGGTGAGGTCGACCCCGCGTACGGCGGGCAGGCCGCCCTCGCCGGTGGCGTAGGTGACGTGGAGGTCGCGGATCTCGAGCAGCGGCGCGTCGACCTGCGGCTCCGGCAGCCGGCTCGCGGTCTGGGCACTCACTGGGGTGCTGTTCATTGCCTGGCCCGCAGCCGCGGGTTGAGGACCTCTTCGAGGGCCCTCCCGATCAGGGTGAAGGAGAGCACGACCAGGACCACGCAGATGCCCGGCGGCAGGATGTACCACCAGCTGCCGGTCGTGATCGCCCCGACGGAGAAGGCGTCGTCGAGCATGGTCCCCCAGGAAGTGCGAGTCGGGTCGCCGAGGCCGAGGAAGCTCAAGGTGGTCTCGGTCAGGATCGCGATGGCGACGGTGAGCGTGGT
>JAHEXO010000561.1 GCA_023252065.1 Nocardioides sp.
GCTCGACCCGGCGGTGGACGGCTCGGCGATCCGGGCGCGGCTCGGCGTCTGCCCGCAGGAGGACACCCTCGACAACGAGCTCAACGTCTTCGACAACCTCTACATCTACGGCCGCTACTTCGGCATCCCCCGGCGCGAGGTCCGCGAGCGGGCCGAGGAGCTGCTCGACTTCGTCCAGCTCACCGACAAGCGGGTCGCCAAGGTCGAGGAGCTCTCCGGCGGCATGAAGCGCCGGCTCACCATCGCCCGCTCGCTGATCAACCGGCCCGACATCCTGCTCCTCGACGAGCCCACCACGGGCCTCGACCCGCAGGCGCGTCATCTGCTCTGGGACCGGTTGTTCCGGCTCAAGCAACAGGGCGTCACGCTCGTGATCACGACCCACTACATGGACGAGGCGGAGCAGCTGGCTGACCGGCTCGTGGTGATGGACCGCGGGGTCATCGCGGCCGAGGGGTCGCCGCTCGACCTGATCCGGGCCTACTCCACCCGCGAGGTCGCCGAGCTGCGCTTCCCGGTCGGTGACCACGACGCGACCGCCGACAAGGTCGCCGACCTCGGCGAGCGGATCGAGGTGCTGCCCGACCGGATCCTGGTCTACAGCGACGACGGCGAGCAGGTCATCGAGGAGGTCCACAGCCGGGGCCTGCGACCACTCGCCACGCTCGTACGTCGTTCCACGCTGGAGGACGTCTTCCTCCGGCTCACCGGCCGGACGCTGGTCGACTGATGAGCGTGGTCTCGACAGGTGCTACCCAAGGCGTCGGCGGCCGCCTCTCACCGGTGACCGGTGCCCTGCGGCAGCTCGACTACTGGGCGACCTACTACCTCCGCACCTGGAAGGGCTCGATCGTCACGTCCTTCGCCTCACCGCTGTTCTACGTGCTGGCCATGGGCGTGCTCCTCGGCGGCTTCGTCCACGCGCCACCGTCCCAGCTCGACGGAGCGACGTCCTACCTCGACTTCGTCGTCCCCGGCCTGATCGCAGCGCAGGCGATGCAGACCGCGGTCGCCGAGACGACCTACCCGGTGATGTCGGGGATCAAGTGGCAGAAGAGCTTCTACGCCCAGCTCGCGACGCCGTTGGAGACCCGCGACCTGGCCAACGCGATGCTGGTGTTCACGCTGTTCCGGGTCGGCAGCACCTGCGGCGTCTACTTCCTGGTGATGGCTCCGTTCGGCGTCTTCGCGACGTGGTGGGGCCCGTTCGTGGCGTGGCTGGCGACGATGCTGACCGGCATGGCGTTCGCCACCTGGACCTTCGCGTTCAGCGCCCACGTCAAGAGCGAGGCGTCGTTCGGCCTGGTCTTCAGGCTCGGCCTGATCCCGCTGTTCCTCTTCTCGGGGTCGTTCTTCCCGATCAGCAACCTCGGGCCGGTCGGTGAGACGGTCGCCCGGCTCACCCCGCTGTGGCACGGCGTCAACCTGACCCGGATGTTCTGCCTCGACACCGTCGACTGGCCGCTAGCGGCGCTCAACGCCGCGGTCCTGGTCGGGTTCGCCGTCGTCGGCTGGTTCGTCGCGATCCGCAGCCTGGGGCGGAGGCTGGCCCAGTGACGACCACCACCGCGACCGGCCGGGCCTCCTCGCCGCTGCGCCCGTTCGAGGGCACCCACCTGCTGGTCCTGCGCAACTACGTCGTCTACAAGAGCGCGTGGAAGCTGTTCCTGACCGGCTTCCTCGAGCCGGTGTTCTACCTGTTCTCGATCGGCGTCGGCGTGGGGAAGCTCATCCCGGCCTTCGAGCTCGACGGCCACTCCGTCCCCTACGCCGAGTTCGTCGCGCCCGGGATGCTGGCTGCTTCGGCGTTCAACGGCGCCCTGCTCGACTCGACGTTCAACGTCTTCTTCAAGCTCAAGTACGAGAAGCTCTACGACCAGATGTTGGCCACGCCGCTGACCACCACCGACATCGCCCAGGGCGAGATCATCTGGGGCCAGCTGCGCGGGGCGTCCTACTCGGCGGCTTTCCTCGTGGTGATGTGGGCGATGGGCCTGGTCCACTCCTGGTGGGCGGTGCTGGCCTTCCCGGCGGCCCTGCTGATCGGGTTCGCCTTCAGCGCCGTCTGCATGGGGCTGACGACCTACATGAGCTCCTGGCAGGACTTCGACAAGATCACGCTGGTCCAGCTCCCTCTGTTCTTGTTCTCGGCCACGTTCTTCCCGATCACGGCCTTCCACGGCGTGCTGCGGTGGGTCGTCGAGCTCACACCTCTCTACCGGGGCGTGGTGCTGTGCCGCGAGCTGACCACCGGCGTGCTCACCTGGGCGTCGGCGGTCTCGGTGGTCTACCTCGTGGTGATGGGGTTGGTCGGGCTGCTCGTCGTACGACGGCGCCTCGACACCCTCCTCCTCACCTGAGAGTCAGCCGACGAAGTCCTGCGTGGCGTAGGTGACGCCGCTGGTCGCCCGCCAGCCCGAGACGCCGATCCGGTGGAAGTGCGGGCTCAAGATGTTGGCGCGGTGACCGGGGGAGTGCATCCAGGCGGACACCAGCGCGCGTGGCGTCTCGTAGCCGTAGGCGATGTTCTCCCCGGCGTACGACGTGTGCGGGCAGCCGAGCATCGGGGTCAGGTCCTGGTGGGTCAGGGTCTGGGTGCGGGCCAGGTGACGGGTCCACGGCTCAGCGAAGCTGTCGGGGCACGGCGCCGCCTTGAGCGGCTGGCGGCCGCGGGCCTTGCGGCGGGCAGGACGAGCGCCGCGCTGAGCAGGCCGGCGGCCACGGTCGGGAGGTGCATGGGGCGCTCCGGGACGTCGGC
>JAHEXO010000562.1 GCA_023252065.1 Nocardioides sp.
TCACCGCGCTCCAGCGCCGCGTCACCGGTGGCTTCCTCGGGCCGATCATCACGCACGTCGTGTGGTCGACCGGGATGCTCGTGCTCCTCCCGCCCGCCCTCGAACTGACCAGGTGATCCGATGACCTCCAACACCGCCGCCAGCACCGCCAGCACCGCCGGCACCGCCCGCACGGCCCTCGTGACCGGGGCCTCCGGCTACATCGGGGGACAGGTCGTGCCGCGGCTGCTCGACGAGGGCTGGACGGTGCGGGTGCTGACCCGCCACCGGCGCTCGATGGACGGCAAGCCGTGGGCCGGCCGCGTCGAGGTCGCCGAGGGCGACGTGGGCTCGCCCGACGACATGCGACGCGTCCTCGAGGGCGTCGACGCCGCCTGGTACCTCGTGCACTCGATGGACGACAAGCCGGACTTCGCCGAGCGCGACCGCGACGCCGCGACGCACTTCTCCGAGGCGGCAAAGGCGGCCGGGGTCTCGCGCATCGTCTACCTCGGCGGCCTGCACCCGGACGACGAGGTGCTGTCGCCACACCTGGCCTCGCGCGTAGAGGTCGGCCGCATCCTGCTCGACTCGGGCGTGCCCACCGCGGTGCTCCAGGCGGCCGTCGTGCTCGGCGACGGGTCGGCCTCGTTCGACATGCTCCGCTACCTCACGACGCGGCTGCCCGCCATGGTCGCCCCGAAATGGCTCGACAACAAGATCCAGCCGATCGCGATCGACGACGTCGTCACCCTGCTCGTCGGCGCCGGCAGCCTGCCTCCCGAGGTCAACCGCACCTTCGACATCGGTGGGCCCGAGGTGCTGACCTACCGCGAGATGATCGGGCGCTTCTCGGACGCGACCGGGCGGCGCCGCCCGGTGGTTGTGACCGTTCCCGTGCTGACGCCGCGCCTGGCAAGCCACTGGGTCGGGCTCGTCACGCCGATCTCGGCAGGCCTGGCCAAGCCGCTCGTCGGAAGCCTCGTGCACGAGGTCGTCGCCAAGGAGAACGACCTCCTGGACCACGTCGACGTGCCCGGCGGCTTCACCGACTTCGACACCGCCGTGCGGTCGGCCATGCGCACCGCGAGGCCCGACATGGCGATGCGCAACCTCGCCCTGACGAGTGCCGCGACCGTGGCGACCGTCGTCGTGGGTTCGCTGGCCACGAAGCCCGACTCGACGTGGTACCGCTCGCTCGACCTGCCCGACTGGCAGCCGCCGACGCTCGCGTTCCCGATCGTGTGGACCGCGCTCTACGCAGACATCGCGGCGAGCTCGGCCACGGTGCTCAACGCCCATGACAAGGCGGGCGACACCGAGGGCCGGGACGCGTACCTCAAGGCGTTCGGCACCAACCTCGCGCTCAACGCGGCCTGGAGCGTGCTCTTCTGGCGCTCCCGCAGGCCGTGGGTCGCGGCGGCCGAGGCCGCCCTGCTCACCGCGAGCTCGGCCGACCTGGCCCGGCGTGCGAGCACCGTGAGCAAGGGCGCCGGCATCGCCGTGTCGCCGTATGCCGCGTGGTGCGGTTTCGCGACCGCGCTCTCGACCGCGATCGCGCGCCGCAACCGCTGAGGCCCAGCCCCGCTCCCCGAGGTGGGGTCGGCGTGATGGTGGACGAGTGACTTCGGCTGTCGCGACGAGCTGTGCCGCAACCACGTCGGCGATCGGCTCGTCTACGTTTGTCTAGCGCTTAACCGATACTGCTTGATATCCACCTCGAGACGACGGGCCGCCTCAGGCCGTGGCCGGCTGCCTCGTGAAGGCGCGGCGGTAGGCGACCGGCGGGATGCCGATCTCGCGCTGGAAGTGGTGCCGCAGGACGGCGGCCGTGGCGAAGCCGCTCTCTCGCGCGATGCGCTCGATGTCGAGGTCGGTGGACTCGAGCAGGTGACGCGCCCGAAGCACTCGCTGGCTCGTCAGCCACTTGTGCGGGGTCGTGCCGACCTCGGCGGTGAACCGCCGGGCGAACGTGCGCTCGGACATGGCCGCACGTCTCGCCAGCGACGGGATCGAGTGCTCCTCGTCGAGCCGCTCGGCGACCCACTCCATGACGTCCTGGAGTCCCTCGCAGGGCTCGGCCGGCACAGGGGTCTCGACGAACTGGCGCTGGCCGCCGGAACGGTGCGGCGGGACGACCATGCGGCGGGCGATGCGGGTCGCGACCTCCGAACCGAGCTCGGTGCGCACGAGGTGCAGGCAGGCGTCGATGCCGGCCGCGGTGCCGGCGCTCGTCAGGACGGGACCGTCCTCGACATAGAGGACGTCGAGATCCACGCAGGCGCGCGGATGCTCGTCGGCCAGGCGCGCGGCATACCTCCAGTGGGTCGTGCACTCGCGACCGTCGAGCAGGCCGGCGGCGGCGAGCTGGAAGGCGCCGGAGCACACGGAGAGCACGCGGCCGCCGCTCGCGGCGTTGTCGCGCAGGATGTCGAGGACGACAGGGTCATACGGGCCGTCGACGGCGCCGCCGGGGATGGCGACGAGGTCGGCGCCCCGTGCGGCCTCGAGGGGGAAGGGGGCGACGATGCTCATGCCGCTCGTCGTGCGCAGCACCTCCCCCGGGCGGGCCGAGCAGACCCGGAAGTCGAAGGCCGGGACACCGTCGTCGGTGCGGTCGATGCCGAAGACCTCGCACAGGACGCCCAGCTCGAACATGGCGACCGGCTCCTGGGCGATGACGGCGATGGTGCGCAGCATCAGGCCAGCATGACACCGATGGCAGGATCTTGTCGACCATCGACCGTTCTGCCACTAGTGGCGGGATCCTGATCAG
>JAHEXO010000563.1 GCA_023252065.1 Nocardioides sp.
CGCGAAGAGGAAGCTCAACATCGCCTTGTTGCCGTCGCCGTCGTTGCGGTGCGGCTTCAAGCTGTAGGTGAACCCGCCCTTGGTGCGGAACCAGTCCTGCAGCATCCGCGCCTGGAGGAAGCGGGAGCTTCCGGCCGCTCTGGTGACCTTCTGGGCCAGGTCCCGCACGCTCGAGGGCAACGTCGGCGGCAGTGAGGTGTACGCCGTCTGGATCGCCGGCGGGGCCGTCAGCGAGTTGACCATGTCGAAGGCCGACAGGTCCGGTTTGGCGGCCACCATCGTCCAGGTCAGTCCGGCAGTGGTGCGCTCCTCGGAGTTCAAGAAGTCCATGGTCGAGGTGTCGTAGTGCCAAGCCCCCTCGGCGTTCACCGACGAGGCCGGGAACGCGGTGGGCAGCCACGACGAGTCGAAGCTGTTGTAGGCCTTGACCTTGTAGTTGTAGGCCTGGACCGGCACCGACCTCGAGAGACCCGGCTCCAGAGGCAGCAGCCCGTTGGCGAGCTGGTCGCTGACGACGGCGCGGGTGCCAGAGCTCCACTCGGTCCCGTCGAACTTGGTGAGGGCGGCGATCCGCAGGTACGACGGGTCGGGGTCGTCGGTCTTGATGTCCAGGAGGTTCACGTCCTGGGGCCGGAGCAGGTCGCGGTTCATGCTGACGACCGGGTTGACCAGATGGACCTTGTCGCCACCGCTGCCCCCGGGACCGAACATCCCGAACCCGTCGAGGTGGAGCGTCGGGATGAAGATCGGCACCACCACCGCGAGCACCACGGCGACGCCGCCGACGCTGGCCGCCGTCCCGCGGCTGGCGCCGGTGCTGACCCCGAACCCGGTCGGATCGGCCTTGCCGCTGCCGAGCGGCCGGCCCCACCGGGCCACGTGCGCGGACTCCTGCAGGTAGATCATCAGCAGGAAGCCGGCGGCGCCGATCAGGAACACGATCGCGGACACGCCCCTGCCGATGACGCTGATCGGGACGCAGTAGACCGCGAGCAGAGGAAGCCCGGCCAGCGGCACCCGGCGTAGCCAGCACGCCAGGAGGTCGACCAGGAGCAGGGCGAGCGCGCCGCACGGGATCATCAGCGGAGCGATGCTCGGCTCGCTCGTCGGGATGGGCGGCTGCCAGGTCTCGGCGCTGATCCAGGCGTCCTGGATCCGCAGCGAGATGGCGTTGCTGCTCGTGATCGGATGGAGGAGCGAGCCGCCGAGGAGCAGCCAGACCAGCAGGGCGACGACGAGCACGTGCAGGAGGGCACCGGTACGGCGCGACATCGGCGCGGCCCGCAGGGCCACCCCGGCCAGGGCGACCACGACCGCCACCAGGAGCAGTGGTGCCATGTAGGCGCCCCAGTCGCTGGTGAAGCCGCGCCAGGACACCATGGTCATCCAGGTGGTGGCGGCGGCCACGACGGCCAGCGGCAGGTCACGACGTACGTCGCCCGGGATCCCGTTCACCCCGCCCCCTTCGGTACGGCGCGCACCTCGTCCGCCGAGGCGCCCGACCGGGCGGCGTGCGAGCTGGTGCGGCCCAGGTCCTGCCAGACCTGGTCGAGCCGGTCGCGGGGGCGCAAGGTCACCGCGCGCCAGCCCTGCCGTACCAGCATAGGTCGCGCCGAGTTGGGAACGCTGCCGAGCCCGGCGCCGGACGGGGCCCAGGCCGAGACGTCGAGGGCGAGGGCCAGGGCCGAGGTGGCGTGGTGGTGCATCCGGCGCAGCATCGGGCCGTCGGCCTCGGTGATGGCGCCGATGACGGCGAGCAGCAGCCCACCGTGGGTCGACTCCGAGAGCCACGAGGTGTCGATGTGCAGGTTGTTGACCGGCTGCACGACGGCGAGCGCCTCGAGCATGGCGCGGGTGTTCAGCTCGGGGTCGCGGGTGTGCCAGGTGGCGGTGAGGTCGTCACCGCCGGCGGTGACCAGGCGGACGGTGAAGCCGCGCTGCCCGAGGTGTACGGCGATCGACGCGGCCGCCGAGACCGCGGCCTCGATCGACGAGGCGATGCCCTGGCCCTGGTGGGCGCCGAGCCGGTTGTCGACGAAGAGCGTGGCCCGGGACTGCCACGGCTGCTCCTCGCGCCGCACCATCAGCTCACCCACGCGGGCAGAGCTGCGCCAGTGGACACGACGCAGGTCGTCGCCGCGGCGGTACTCGCGCACCGTGACGTCCTCGGCGCTGCCGATCGCGAAGGCCCGCGGACGGTTGTCGCCGGAGCCGGTCCAGGCGCCGCCCAGCGGGATCGGGGGCAGCGGCACCGTCCGGGGCGTCACGGTCAGGCTGGAGGAGCTCCGGAAGGAGCGACCGAGCTCGACCAGGCCGAACGGGTCGCTGACCCGCACGCTCATCGGGCCGATCTCGAAGCGGCCGCGCACGTCGGAGCGCACCTGGTAGGTCGCGTGGCGGCGCCAGCCGTGCCCGATCCCGTCGAGGACGAACCGCGGACGGGTGCCCAGCACGTAGGGGACGTGGTCCTCGAGCATCAGCACGCCCGACGGAGTACGGCCCTCGTTGGTCATCGTCAGGTTGACCGTCGCCGGCTGGCCGGCGGTGACGGTCTGCGGGCTGACGGCGCGCACCAGCGCGAGGCGGTAGCGGCTGCGTCCCAGGGTGGCCGCGGTGAGCAGGGGGAGAGCGGTGACCAGGACGCCGACCCGGGTCAGGGTCGGCTGGCCGAGCAGGACCGCGCATACGACGGCGGTGATCCCGGCAGCGAGGAACGCCCGTCCGCGGACGGTCAGGCCGGAA
>JAHEXO010000564.1 GCA_023252065.1 Nocardioides sp.
GGCGTAGGAGATCTGGTGCAGGGGCTTGTCGGAGTACTCCATCATCGTGAGCACGTCGGCCAGCATCTGCGTCGGGTGGAACTCGTCGGTGAGCCCGTTGAACACCGGCACGCCGGCGTACTCCGCCAGGGTCTCGACGTTGTGCTGCGTGGAGCCGCGGTACTCGATGGCGTCGTACATCCGGCCGAGCACGCGTGCGGTGTCCTTCATCGACTCCTTGTGCCCGATCTGCGACGACGTAGGGTCGATGTAGGTCACGTGCGCGCCCTCGTCGTAGGCCGCCACCTCGAACGCGCACCGCGTCCGGGTGGAGGTCTTCTCGAAGATCAGCGCGATGTTCTTGCCCCGCAGCCGTTGCTGCTCGACGCCGGCGTACTTCGCCCGCTTGAGGTCACGGGCGAGGTCGAGCAGGAACCTCAGGTCGCGCTCGGAGTGGTGGAGCAGGCTGAGCAGGTCCCGGTCTCGGTTGTTGTAGGGCATCGCCCCACCTCTCTGATCAGTAGACGGGGTCGCGCAGGATCGGGCAGGTCATGCAGCGGCCACCGCCACGGCCACGGCCGAGCTCGCCGGCCGGGATGGTGATGACCTCGATGCCCACCTTGCGCAGGAGGGTGTTGGTGTGGGTGTTGCGGTCGTAGCCGACGACGACGCCGGGCTCGAGAGCCACGACGTTGTTGCCGTCGTCCCACTGCTCGCGCTCGGAGGCGAACCGGTCGCCGCCGGTGTTGACCACCCGGAAGCGGACGTCGAGGGCCGCCTCCAGCGTCGGCAGGAGGCCCCCCTTCTCACGGCGGATGTCGATGCCGGAGGACGCCGAGTCGTCCGGCCGCAGCGTGAACGGGACGATCCCGTCCACGACCGGCGAGAACGTCGTCACGACGTCGGCGTCGCAGAACGTGAACACGGTGTCGAGGTGCATGGCCGACCGGGCTCGTGGCAGGCTCGCCACGATCACCTTCTCGGCGGCCCCGGCCTTGAACAGCGCCTGAGCGACCTGGGTGATCGCCTGCTGCGACGAGCGCTCGCCCATGCCGATCAGGACCACGCCCTTGCCGACCGGCATCACGTCGCCACCCTCGAGGGTGGCGGACCCGTGGTCGGCCGGGCGCCCGTCCAGGTCACCGAGCCAGACGTCGAACGACGCGTCGGCGAACTCCGGGTGGAACCGGTAGATCGCCGTCGTCAGCAGGGTCTCCTGCCGGCGGGCCGGCCAGTACATCGGGTTCAAGGTGACGCCCTGGAAGATCCACGAGCTGTTGTCGCGCATGAACTGGGTGTTCGGCAGCGGGGCCAGGACGAAGCCCGGCTGGTCCGGGTCGGAGCCGAGCGCCGTCACGAACGGCCCGGCGAAGTCGTCGGGCACGTCGTGCCAGGTGACCCCTCCGATCAGGAACTCCGCCAGGCGCTGGGCCGGCAACGAGTCCAGCCACGCCCGGACCTCGTGGGCGAGGCCCGGGCCGACCAGGTCGTCGGTGACCTTGCGGTCGAGGAGCCACGCACGGGCATGCGGCTGGCCGACGACGTCGGCGAGCACGTCGAGGAGCTCGAGCACCTCGATCCCGCGGTCACCCATCTTGGTGGCGAACTCGTAGTGGTCCCGCTTGGCACGGTCGACCCACATCACGTCGTCGAACAGCAGCTCGTCGCACGTCTCCGGGGTGAGCCGGAGGTGGGCCAGCCCGGGCGAGCACACCAGCACTCGTCGCAGGCGGCCGGCCTCGGACCACACGCCGACCCGCGACTCGGGCCGGAAGGTCTGCTCTGTCATCGTCATCTCCTCACACCGAGACCCAGCCCTGGACCAGGCCGATCACACCGGCGACCGCGAGCGCGGTCACGATGCCGACCAGGACCTTCTCGACCGCCGTGAACCAGACCTGCTTGGTCTCCTTGCGGGCCCACACGAAGAACGCCGTGCCGACGAGGTAGAAGATCCCGGCCACGAGGACGTACTTCCAGCCACCGGCGTAGACCAGCCACACCGCGTATCCGAGTGCGACTCCACCCACGACCAGGTCCTTGACCCGACCGTGGCCGCCTTCGTAGGTCTCACCGCGCACCGCCAGCAGCACCTGGTACGCAGCCGACCACAGGTAGGGCAGCAGGATCAGTGACGTGGCCAGGTAGATCAGCTTGGTGTAGGTGCCGGAGTTGTAGAGCGTCCACAGCAGCATCAGCTGCACGCAGCCGTTGGTCATCCACAGCGCCACGTCAGGGGCGCCGTGGGTGTTCTCGTGCCCGAAGACTGTCGGCAGCACGTGGTCGCGCGCCGGCAGCCGCAGGATCTCGACGCACAGCAGCACCCAAGCGAGCAGGGCTCCGAGCAGGGAGATCGTGAGACCGGCCGAGATGAAGCCGGCGCCCCAGCTGCCGACCTGGTCCTTCATCAGCGCAGCCATCGACGGGTCGGAGAGCCCGGCGATCTTGGCCTGAGCCATGAGGCCGTAGGAGAGCAGGTTGACGGCGAGCAGCAGCGCCAGGACCCCGAAGAAGCCCATGATCGTGGCCCTGCCGACGTCGCTGCGCTTGCTGGCGCGCTGCGAGTAGACCGACGCGCCCTCGATGCCGATGAAGACCCAGACCGTCACCAGCATCATGTTCTTGACCTGGTCGAGGGTCGTGCCGAGCCCTGCGCCGTGACCCCAGATGTCGGTGGTGAAGATGTTGGCCTTGAAGCCCACCGCAGCGATGGCGATGAAGGTGAGGATCGGGACGACCTTCGCGACCGTCACGACGG
>JAHEXO010000565.1 GCA_023252065.1 Nocardioides sp.
GACCCGCCGCTGCGGGGCGACGAGACCACCACGCTGAGGACCTTCCTCGACTTCCACCGCGACACCTTCCGCTGGAAGTGCAGCGGTCTCACCCAGGAGCAGCTGGCCCAGGCCCACGGCCCCTCCGACATGACCCTCGGCGGCATGATGAAGCACCTCGCCGTCGTCGAGAGCGGCTGGTTCGAGGAGACCTTCCAGGGTGGTGACCAGATGCCACCGTTCGACACCGTCGACTGGGAGGCCGACCGCGACTGGGAGTGGCACACCGCGCGCGACGACAGCCCCGAGGAGCTGCGCGCGCTGTTCGACGAGGCCGTCGGCCGCGCCGACGCGATCATCGAGGCGGCGCTCGCCACCGACGCCGGCCTCGACTCCACCTCCGTGCGCGAGAGCCGCCGTGAGAACTCGGCGTTCAGCCTGCGCTGGATCCTGGTCCACATGATCGAGGAGTACGCCCGCCACAACGGCCACGCCGACCTGATCCGGGAAGCCATCGACGGCCAGACGGGTGAGTGACCGCCGGATCCGGCCCGCGACCCACGACGACTGGCCGGCGATCTGGCCGATCTTCTCCGCGATCGTGGCCGACGGCGAGACCTACGCCTACCTCGAAGACCTCACCAGCGACGGGGCGCGCGACCTCTGGGTGGAGCAGCCACCCGGGCTGACTGTCGTGCTCGAGGACGACGGCCGCGTGCTCGGCACCGCCAAGATGGGGCCCAACCGTCCCGGCCGCGGTGACCACGTCGGCACCGCGTCGTTCATGGTCGACTCCGCGGCCCGAGGGCTCGGCGTCGGCCGCGCGCTCGCGTCGTACGTCGTCGACTGGCACCGCGAGCACGGCTACGCCGGCATCCAGTTCAACGCCGTGGTGGAGACCAACGCCGCCGCGGTGCATCTGTGGCAGTCGCTGGGATTCGAGATCGTGGGCACGGTTCCCGGTGCGTTCCGCTCACGGACCCACGGCCCGGTTGGCCTGCACGTGATGTATCTCGGGCTCGGGTGAGCGGCCGGCTGGTTTCGAGACGGGCGCAGAGCGCCCTCCTCAACCACCGGAGGACGGCGCAGAGCATCCCTCCTCGGCCACCCGTCGTCGGCGCAGAGCGCCCTCCGCGACCACCGGATGCCGGCGCGTGGCGCCCTCCGCGACCACCGGATGCCGGCGCGTGGCGCCCTCCTCGACCACCGGACGCCGACGCGTGGCGCCCTCCTCGACCACCGGACGCCCGACTGCCGCTGGTTGAGGAGGCGCGCCAGCGCCGTCTCGAAACCAAGGCGTCGGAGCCAGCTACCACGTCACGCAGGGGCGAAGCCGGGGAGGTTCTCCTCGAGGATCGCCCGGATCGGCGCCTCGGCGCCGAGCTGGCTGAGCACCCCGACGCCGCCGAGCCAGGTGCGGTGGATCATCAGGTAGGACGGCGGGAGGTTGAGCTTGAGCGGCACGGTGTACGTCGCCGACCGCGGGTTGTTGATCCGCTGGAACTGCGTCTGCATCCACTCCCGTGAGAAGCGGAAGCGCTCGACCTTCGTCGGCTCGACGAACGGCGCGAGGTACTCCAGTACCAGCTCCGGGTCGACGTCGAGACCCGCCTTGATGAAGCCCTCCTCGCGGAGACCGTCGACCAGGTGGGCGTCGTTGCCGCGTCCGGCGATCCGGATCAGCCGCCCCATCGCCTCGGGGAGCCCGCCGTCGGGCAGGCGGGCCACGGCGCCGTAGTCGAGGACGCCGAGCCGGCCCGGCGTGCCGTCGTCGGCAGGGATCACCCGGAAGTTCCCGGGGTGCGGGTCGGCGTGGAGCATGCCGGTGCGCGCCGGCCCGGCGAAGAGGAACCGCACGAACAGCTCGCCGTAATGGTCTCGCTCCTCCTGGCTGCCGCTGTCGATCACCGACGCGAGCGAGGCCGGGCTCTCGAGCCACTCGGTGACCAGCACCTCGCGCCCGACGGCGACCACGTCGGGGACGACGATGTCGGGATCGTCGCGGAACGCCTCGGCGAAGGCGCGCTGGGCCTCCGCCTCGAGGGTGTAGTCGAGCTCGTCGGCGGCCCGCGCCTGGAGCTCCTCGACCAGCGGCTTCACCTCGATGCCCGGGACCAGCGGCCCGATCGTGCGCGCGAGCCGGGCAAGCTGCCGGAGATCGGAGTTCAGCGCCTCCCCGGCGCCGGGGTACTGCACCTTGACCGCGACCTCACGCCCGTCGCGCCAGCGGCCGCGGTGCACCTGGCCGATGCTGGCGGCGGCGGTCGGACCGCCGTCGAGCCAGACCAGGTCGTCCTGCCAGGTCGGGCCGAGGTCGAGTGCGATCTGGTCGCGGACCGTCTGGGTCGGCATCGGGGGAGCGGAGTCCTGGAGCCGGGTGAGCTCCGCGCGGTATGGCGCGGCGAGCTCGTCGGGGAGGGCGGCCTCGAGCACCGACATCGCCTGGCCGAACTTCATCGCCCCGCCCTTGAGCTCGCCCAGGGTGCGGAACAGCTGCTCGGCGGTCCGCTGCTGGATCTCGCTCATCACGGCCTCGGCCGGTTTGCCTCCGAGGCGCTTGCCGAGCCCGATCGCGTTGCGGCCGGCGTACCCGAGCGGAAGCGCCGCCAGTCGCGCCGTACGCGCGACCGCCTTGCGTGGTAGCTCGGTCATGCTCTCATCGTGCCCGACGAGCGAAGCCGGACCTGATTCGGCGCGCATCTGCAGCCTGGCAACAGGGTATGTAAAGGTCGCTTGACATGTGTAGAGATGTCAA
>JAHEXO010000566.1 GCA_023252065.1 Nocardioides sp.
GTACGACTACGACTCGTTCCGCCGCGCGGTGATCGAGCCGTTCCGCCGAGGCGAGCCCGTGACGCCCGCCGTCAACGACGTGGACACCGACCAGCCGGTGCATCCGGACCCGGTCCCCGTCGCGCCGGACACCGTGCTGGTCGTCGACGGGATCTTCCTCCAACGGCCCGAGCTCGCCGACGTGTGGGACGCGACGGTGTGGCTCGACGTGCCCTTCGCCGTCTCGGTCCCGCGGGGGAACGCCCGGTTCGGCGACGGACACGACCCGGACCCGGACGCGGAGCCGAACCGGCGCTACGTCGGGGGCCAGCGGCTGTACCTCGCTGCGGCCGACCCTCGGGGCCGCGCGACGTGGGTCCTCGACAACACCGATCTCGACCGCCCGGTCCTGCACCGGGCGCCGTGAGTCGCGTGCGTCGTGACTCGTTCGTGAGGCGTGCCGGGGTGACACCCGGCCCGTGGGCAGGCACTCTTGGGTGGTGCTGCGACAACGCCTCCCCGTGCGACCCCTGTCGGCGGCCGATCACGCTGCCGCGCTCGAGGTCTGCGCACGTGACCGCGTCGCCAACGCCTTCGTCGCCGCACGCATCGTCGAAGGCTGCCTGCGCACGTCCCCGGCGTCGCTGCTCGGCCACTGGGTCGACGGAGAGCTGCGCGGCCTGGCCTGGGTGAGCGCGAACGTCGTGCCGGTCGAGCTCGACGACGACGGGGTCGCTGCCGTCGCTGCCCGGATCATCCGCATGCGCCGGCAGTGCGCCTCGATCTTCGGCCCGAGCGAGCAGGTCACGGGCCTGTGGGACCGGCTGGGTCCGACGTGGGGACCGGTCCGTGCGATCCGCACGCACCAGCCGTTGCTGACGACCCGGGTGCGGCCGTCGAGCCTGGGTCTCCCACTCGACCCCGACGTGCGGCCGGCGCGCCTCGACGAGGTCGACCTCGTGCTGCCGGCGGCCTCCGCCATGTTCACGGAGGAGATCGGCTACCCGCCGTACTTCGGCTCAGACCGGAGCTACCGGGCGAGCATCGCCTCACTGATCCGCGCAGGCCACACGTTCGTCAAGGTCGAGGACGGCGAGGTCGTCTTCAAGGCGGACGTCGGCTCCCTCGCCCTCGGCTGCGCCCAGGTGCAGGGGGTCTGGCTGCATCCCCGGCTCCGGGGCCGGGGGCTCTCGGTGCCCGCCATGGCGAGCGTCGTCGAGCAGGCCCTCACCGGTCTGGCCGAGGAGGTGTCCCTCTACGTCAACGACTTCAACGTCGCGGCTCGGGCGACCTACGCCCGCTGCGGCTTCCACGAGGTCGGCGCCTTCACCACCGTCCTGCTCTAGTGTCGGGTGATCCTAGGGTGAGGTCATGAAGCCAGCGACCAACGCCCCCCTCGGCAAGGACGTCATCGGCCTCGCCGGTCTCTTCCTGACCTCGGGCACGATGCACTTCGTCAAGCCCGAGCCGTTCGAGGCGATGGTGCCGAAGCGGCTCCCGTCGCGCCGAGCGATGGTGTATGCGTCCGGCGCAGTCGAGATCGCCTGTGCGGTGGGTCTTTTCGTCCCTAGCACCCGCCGCGTCGCCGGCATCGTCTCGGCCGTCATGCTCGTGGCCGTCTTCCCGGCCAACGTCACGATGACGAGCCAGGCCAAGCGTCGGCTCGACCTCGACCCCGACGACCACAGAAATCAGGGCTACCTCGCCGCGACCGTGGCCCGGCTGCCGCTGCAGTGGCCGATGATCCGCACGGCACTGCGCGCCGGGGGAGTCATGCGCCCGGCGTGACGCTGAGGCTGTAGCCGACGCGGCGGTATCCCAACGCCGTCCGCGTCGAGGTGCGACGATCGTCGGGTGCCCTTCACCCCGAGCCACGCGGTCGTCGCGATCCCGCTGAGGCGGCTCGGGCTGCCGCTCGGAGCCGTGGCCGTGGGAGCCATGTCTCCTGACACCGGGGTCTTCCTCCCACGCCTCTTCGACTACGGGCAGACCCACTCGCTGCAGGGGGTCGTCACGACCGACCTCGTGGTCGGGCTGTGCGTGGTGACGGTGTGGTGGCTCTGGGTGCGCGATCCGGTCGTCGACGTGCTGCCCGACGGTGTGCGGCGGCGGCTGCGGCTCGATCGGCCCCGGTGGCACAGTGTCCGGTGGTGCGTGGCCGTCATCGTCGGTGTGGCGCTCGGAGCCCTGACGCACATCGGCTGGGACGGTTTCACGCACACGGCCGCCTGGGGCGCCGACCTCGTGCCCGCGCTGCGCGAAGACGTCGGCCCGCTGCCCCTCACGTCGTGGCTGCAGTACGCGTCGGGTCTGGGCGGCCTGGTGGGGATCGCGCTCTGGTGGCGAGAGGTCCTGCGCCGACGGTCGCCCGACGACTCCGCCCCCCGGGTCGGGCGCCTGCGTGGACCGCTGCGCCTCCTGCCCGTCGGCGGTGCGGCCCTCGGCATCGTGCTGGGCGTGGCGTGGGTCTCGTCCGACCCCGTGCTGGGCCGCCTCGTCGTCACGGCAGTGAAGTTCGGCGGCCTGGGTGGCGTCGCCGGCCTGCTCGCCCTCACGCTGGTCTGGCACGTCTCCGTCGCCGGCGGCGGGCCGGGCGCCCGGGGACGCGCCGACGCGCCGATGTCGTCGCAGGGCGTCACGGACGCAGCCGGTCCCCGGCGCGGGCTCAGGCGTGGGCGATGACCTCGGCGTGGGTCATTGCGAACCACGCGTCGGGGTGCGTCGACCACGTCCGCCAGGCGGCGCTGATGCC
>JAHEXO010000567.1:0-1831 GCA_023252065.1 Nocardioides sp.
GCCGCGCTCGCGGGTGCCCTCACCTTCCATCCTCGATCTGACTCCATCGAAGCGGCAACCGACTCACCCATCACCCAGCCCGTTCGCGCCGTCGGCGTCGAGACCCCTCCGACCTCACCTCCGCCGACGACCTCACGTGCGACATCGACTTCTACCTCGATGCCCCGCACGACACCCACGACCGTCAAGCCCTTCATCCCTTCCTCGACGGTTCCCAGGACTTCTTCCACCCCGACCACCACGATCCCGAAGCCGAAGGTGACGCCGCCGCCTCCGACCACCACGACAACCGCCAAGCCCAAGGTGCCGATCGTGGCCGCGGCGGCTGCGCCTGCGGCGACTGTTCCCACGACGACGGCTCCACCCCCGCCCACCATCCCAGCGCCGACCACACCGCCGGGCAACAGCAGCGACGCTGCTTTCCTGGCCTGCGTCAAGAAGCGCGAATCCGGAGGCAACTACCAGGCCGTTGGTGCCGGCTACTACGGCGCGTACCAGTTCTCACAGTCCACCTGGGACGGCACTGCACGCCACGCCGGCCGACTCGACCTGGTTGGTGTCCGTCCTGACCGAGCTTCACCAGCCGACCAGGACGCCATGGCGTGGCACCTGCTCGGCTGGCAGGGACGGGGCCCCTGGGGTGGGTCTTGCCGCTGATCTGATGGCCGTCGAGGTCTACGTCCACCCTGACACCGTCGACCTGACCTTCGAGGGGCTCGATCGGCTCTTGTGCCTGAAGGACCGGGTGATCTTGCCGATGGACGAGATCCTCTCCGCGCAGGTCCTGCCGGTCTCGGTTCCGCGCGAGCAACGTGGGTGGCGCGTCCTGGGTGGTTACCTCCCCGGCGCCTTCGCAACCGGTTACTTCACCGTCCGAGGCCAAAAGGGCGCCCGGCAGCTGTGGTGCGTGTACCGCGACACAGAGGTCCTCGTGATCGAGACCACCAGGAAGACACCGTCCAAGATCGTCCTTCAGCATCCGGACCGGCACAACCTGGCATGGCTGATCAGTGAGCGGATCCCTCCGGGGCACTAGGCCACCGGTACGCGCCGGGCCGCCGGTTTGCGAGGGAGGGCAAGCAAGCCCGAACCTGCCCGAGTCGGGACAGGTCGATCTCTGCGATGACCACTCCATCCCCGTCACGAGCCTTCCCCATGACCGTGCCCCAAGGATCGACGATCATCGAATGCCCGTGCCACCCAAGAGCCGCAATCGAGCTGCCATCCCGAGACCTGGTGACGCCGTGCTGGCCTGCCGCGACGACATATGCCTGGTTCTCGATCGCTCGGGCCCTCAAGAGCACCTCCCAGTGGGGAGGGCCAGTCTCGGCAGTGAAGGCGGCGGGCACGGCAAGCACATCTGCGCCCCGCAAGGCGAGGATCCGGTACAGCTCGGGGAACCGAAGGTCATAACAGACAGAGCAGCCGATGGTGCCGATCCCTTCGGCTTCGACCAGGACCAGCTCGCTGCCAGGTCGGATCACGTTTGACTCGCGGAAGGAGGCACCCGGCACCTGAACGTCGAACAGGTGCACCTTGCGGTAGATCGCCGCGATCTCACCTACCGGCGTGACGACGACACAGGTGTTGTACCTGTCCCCAGATTCAGCCGCTTCGATGAAGCTACCGGCAACGAGCCAGATCCCCAGCTTTGAGGCTTGCTCGCACGCGAAGTCAGTTGTCGGGCCTGGCAGTGGCTCTGCACCCTCTCGCAGGATGCGCCCCGAACCGAGGTTGTTGAACATCTCTGGCAGCACCGCCAGCTGCGCTCCTCGGCCGGCGGCCTCGCCGAGCAGCCCGGCGGCGACAGCAAGGTTGGCCTCCTTGTCGT
>JAHEXO010000567.1:1841-2727 GCA_023252065.1 Nocardioides sp.
GCAGCCAACGCCTTTGACATGGGTCGACGATACCCAACGGCTGCGGCAGCGGGTCCGGTGCCGAGCGAGGGTGCCCTGCGGGAAGGGAGGTTCGGCCAGCTCACCGCCGAGGACGTCCCGGAGCGGGAGTACGCGCCGGTCAGTAGATCGTCAGCGTCGCCGAACGCGAGGTGATCAACTCGCCTCCGGTCCCGAAGACGTCGAGGCTGTAGGTGTAGGTGCCTGCATTCGAGAAGCAGTAGCCGCGGCGGTTCGAACCGGGGCACAGGGCAACCGATCCTGACTGTGCGGCGCTCGAGAATCCTGGACCGCTGAGGGTCACCGAGACGACACCGGTGCCATTGACAGACCAATCCAGGGTTGGCGTCGAGCCGAGAGCTGGCGTGAACATCGTCTTGCCCGAATCGGGGTAGATCCGCAGCTGGACAGTGACCGGAGGGGTCGTCTGGGTGACCGTCGGGCTCGACGGATCGGTCTGCGTGGCTGGCGGGGCAGTTGAGGACGGCGGCACCCGAGATGAAGACGTCGATCGCGGAGTGGTCGGAGCCTGCAGGGGGGCGGACGTGCTGCTGGGTGACCCGGCTGACCCCGACCCTGGGATCTGGGTCACGCCCGGCACGGCGGTGGTGGCGGCCCCACCGAGCCCGGACGTGGATCGCCCGAGCCTGGTTCCAGAGTCTGCGATCGCCACCACCTCGTTCGAGGAGGGCGTGCTGGCCCGGCCGGTCATCAGTGCGGACAGCGCTATCACCACGGCGGCCGCGCCGGCCACCATCGCGAGCAGGCGACGAGAGACGCCTCGACCCAGACTCGCTCCACCATCGAGGGCGCCGTCCGCGGATGAGCCGATCTCAGTTGCTGAGCCAGCAGATGAGGCTGCACCTGA
>JAHEXO010000568.1 GCA_023252065.1 Nocardioides sp.
GTCACCGGCCCGGTGCTGTCGTTCTGGGTCGCCTACATCCTCACCCGGCCCCTGGGCGCGAACATCGGCGACTTCCTCGCCTCACCGAAGTCCGAAGGCGGCCTCGGGCTGGGGACCCTAGGCACCAGCCTGCTGTTCCTGGGCACGATCGCAGCCGTGGTCGTCTTCCTGACCATCACCGGCCGCGACCGCACCGAGACCACACCCGCCCGGGCCGGCGAGCCCGTCAGTGACGAGGTCTGAAGGAGACGTGCCGATGTCCACCACCTACGACCCCCACTCCACCCATCGGGTGCTCGTCGTCACCGATGTCGCCGAGCCGAGCCCGTCGCTCCGTGAGGCCATCCGCCACCGTGCCGAGACCCACGACGCCAAGTTCCGGCTCGTGGTGCTCAACCCCGCCCGCGCCGAGATCCACCTCCTCCACCCCGAGCGCCACGACAAGGCAGCCGAGGCCGAAGAGGTCCTGCGGTCGGCCCTCCCCACCCTGGAGGCGGACGCCGGCGCCGAGGTGATCGGGTCGGTCTCGGTCCGGCACGACCCCATGGATGCCATCGAGGAGACCATGTTCAACGAGCCGATCGACGAGATCATGGTCGACGTCCCCGCCCACCGGCTCACCTCGCTCCTCCACCAGGACCTCGAGCACCGCCTCGCGCACCTCCACATCCTGGTGCTGACCATTCGCCACGAGCCGGCCTGACCGCCAGAGATCTCTCCTGGTTCGACACACTGTGAGTGCCGACCGCCGCTGACGAGGAGACGACCCTGTGCTTGGAACCTGCGACGTGATCGCCTTCGTCTCCACCACGGACCTGGCGAGGGCGAGGTCCTTCTACGAAGGCTTCCTCGGGCTCCCGGTCGTCGACGAGAGTCCCTTCGCCTGCGTCTTCGACGCCCACGGCACCATGCTCCGCGTCACTGCTGCAGCGCAGGTCGCTCAGCCGGGCTACACCGTGCTCGGCTGGCGCGTCCCTGACATCCGCCACACCATCACCGAGCTGGAGTCCGTCGGCGTGGCATTCGTCCGTTACGACGGGATGGGGCAGGACGTCCAAGGCGTCTGGACCACACCGAACGGCGACCGTGTCGCGTGGTTCACAGACCCTGACGGCAACGTGCTGTCTCTCACCGAGCTCCGGTGACGGGCCGACCTCCAGGGCCCAGGGGTGCCGCGCGGAGGTGAGCTCGATGAGACGAGTCATGATCGGCCTGGCCCTGCTGCTGTCCTGGGCCTTCATCACACCGCCCGCTCGGGCTGACGCCGTCGGCACCGACGACCTCGCCACGACCATCACCTGGCTCCGGCGGAAACACGTGCGTCGTCGGTGACCTGGCCGTGGGCGAGACCCGAGCCGTCACCTTCGCTGCCAAGGCCTGCCTGATCCAGACCGGACACCGCCGGGTCTGGTGGGTGACCAGTGGGGCCGACTCCACGACGTCGGACCCGGACTTCTCCGACAACCTAGCCAGTCTGGACGTCCGGATCACGGGTTCCTTCCGCACCAGCTCGTAGGAGTTCTCGATCAGGCCCGGACGACGTCGTCCTCGACCGTGCCGTCGAGCTCCAGCGTGTTGCCATGCCGCTTGTCCCAGTGTGGCCCTACGCAGACGGCTGCGTTCGAAGTAGCGTCGTGGTCCTACGACGAACCCCAGGGGGTGCCATGATCACGCCGCTCGAGGACCTGCCGGACGGAGTCGTCGGCCTGAGGGCCAGCGGCGAGGTGACCGCGGAGGACTACCGGGACGTGATGGTCCCGGCGCTGGACGAGGCGCTCGCGCGCGGCCGCGTGCGGTTGCTCTACGTCCTCGACGAACACACGAAGTTCAGCCCCGGCGCCATGTTCGCGGACGCCAAGGTCGGGCTCAGACACCTGAAGAGCTGGGAACGGCTGGCCGTGGTCTCGGACGCCGACTGGCTGGAGAACAGCGTCAAGGCGTTCGGCTGGATGATGCCCGGCGAGGTGAAGGTGTTCGACGATGACTACCTCGACGAGGCCACGGCCTGGCTCACCCGGCCCACCGACGTCCCCGCTGACTGACCCTGCTGACTGACCTCGCTCCCGGCCGGTACGCCGTGTGCGCTCGGGCAGACTGGGCGCATGAGCGAGCACGAGGCCGAACACCCTCCCCACTCCGCCGAGCACTGGGACGAGCGCTACTCCGGCGACCCGGTCTGGAGCGGCAACCCGAACCAGGCCCTGGTCGCCGAGGTCTCCGGGCCCGGCGTCGGTCGCGCTCTCGATGTCGGGTGCGGCGAGGGCGCGGACTCGGTGTGGCTGGCGCAGCAGGGCTGGCAGGTGACGGCCCTGGACATCTCGGCCAAGGCGGTGGAGCGCACCGAGGCCGTGGCCGCCGAGGCGGGGGTGCAGGTGGAGGGTGTCGCGGCCGGGCTCCTCGACGCCTCGCTGGCGGACGCGTCGTACGACCTGGTCAGCGCCATGTATCCCGCGCTGCTGCGCACGCCGACCCGCGACGCCGAGCAGCGCCTGCTCGACCTGGTCGCCCCTGGAGGCACGCTGCTGGTGGTGCACCACGCCGACCTGGACCGTGCGGCCGCAGAGCACGGCCACGACCTGGACGACTACGTCAGCCCGGACGACGTCCGCACCCTCGCCCAGGAGCAGGGCGACTGGGACGTCGTGACCGACGAACGGCGCCACCGCGCGCACGTCGTGGGCGCAGGCGCAGAGCACACGTCCGACGTGGTGGTCCGGCTGCGTCGA
>JAHEXO010000569.1 GCA_023252065.1 Nocardioides sp.
GCAGTGTGGGCAGGTGGTGACGACCTGCTTGACGCGGTGCTCCCGCAGGGTCTCGACGTTCTGCGCGGCCAGGCCCTGGTAGACGAACTCGTTGCCGGCACGGCGGGCGGGGTCGCCGGTGCAGGTCTCGCCGTTGCCGAGGACGCCGAAGGAGATGTCGGCGAGGTGGAGCAGCTCCGCGACGGCGCGGACCGTCTTCTTCGCGCGGTCCTCGTAGGCGCCGGCGCAGCCGATCCAGAACAGCCAGTCGACCGACTCCATCGACTCGAGGTCCTCGCCCACGACCGGGACCTCGAAGTCGAGGCCTTTGGCCCAGTCCATCCGGCCCTGGGGCGACATGTTCCACGGGTTGCCGCGGCCCTCGAGCCCGCGGAACAGCTGGTTGAGCTCGCCGGGGAAGTTCGACTCCACCAGCACCTGGTAGCGCCGCATGTCGACGATGTGGTCGACGTGCTCGATGTCGACCGGGCACTGGTTGACGCAGGCGCCGCAGGTCGTGCACGACCAGAGGACGTCGGGGTCGATGACTCCGTACATCGACTCGTCACCGATCAGCGGCCGCTCGAGCTGGGCGACGGCACCCTCGGGCGCGGGTCCCGAGTCGCGGCTCGCGGCGATCATGGCGGGAGCAGCCTCCATCGCGTGGTCGCGCAGCGCCATGATCAGCAGCTTCGGCGAGAGCGGCTTCTAGGTGTTCCAGGCAGGGCACTGCGACTGGCAGCGGCCGCACTCGGTGCAGGTGGTGAAGTCGAGCAGGCCCTTCCAGCTGAAGTCGCCGATCGTCCCGACCCCGAGCGTGGCGTCCTCGTCGAGGTCCTCGATGTCGTCGAGGGTGAGCGGCTTGCCGGCCGACATCATCGGCTTGACCGCGCCGAGCGCGACCGGCCGACGAGCGAAGAGCACGTTGATCGGCGCCACGAAGATGTGCAGGTGCTTGGAGTTGAGCACGAAGATCAAGAAGGTCAGCATCACGCCGATGTGGAGCAGCAGCCCGAGTCCCTCGAGGAACTCGAGAGTGCTGTGGGGCAGTCCGTCGAGCAGGTGGCCGACGCCGATGGAGATGTAGGCGCCGCTCTTGTAGGGCAGGTTGCCCAGGGCCGCGGAGGCGCCGCGGAACAAGAACATCGTCCAGATGACGTTGAAGATCATGAACAGCGTGATCCAGGCGCCCCGCAGGTGGGAGGCGAAGAAGCGCGAACGCCGGCCGAGGTCCTTCGGGGCGTTGCGGAGCCGGATCCAGACGAACACGCAGATGCCGAAGAACGCCATCATCGCGATGAAGTCCTGGAGGAACCCGAGGATCGGCCAGTGGCCGACCAGCGGGATCGCCCAGGAGAGGGTGTCGGCGCCGAAGGCCAGCCCGATCAGCGCGCCGTACGCCTCGAGGTAGACCGTCGCCAGGATCACGAACGCCCAGAACACGAAGAAGTGAGCGGCGCCGGGGACGCTCCACTTGAGCAGCTTCCTCTGACCGAGGACCTCCACCAGCTGGCGCTTGACGGCCGCGCCGACCTTGCCGGTCACGCCCTCGACCCGGTCAGGGGCGGGCTGTCCGCTGCGGATCAGCCGGTCGAGGAACCACACGCGACGGCCGGCGATCGGCAGCGCGATCAGGTTGAGCAGCAGCCCGAGGACAAGCACGGCGGTCACAGTCACTCCCAGAGGTCGGGACGGCGGACGGACGGCGCCGACACTACGGGTCGGGGGACCCGTCGGTCACCGGCGCACGGACCTTGAATCCTACCGACAGGTAACTTCTGGGTGTCGGGACAGTGGTCCTTGTCTCAGCCGGGGCGGCGGACCGTCAGCCGGTGCCGCCCAGCCGACGGGTCAGCGCCGCGGCAGCACGGCGTACCTCCTCGGCGAGGAGCGCCCGGTCGGTGGCGTCGGGGGCACCCGCAAAGGTGACCGCGACCCCGGCCACGGGATGGCCGTTGTGGTCCAGCACCGGCGCGGCGACGCTCGCCAGCCCGGGCGTCACCTCGCCGTCCTCGATGGCGTAGCCACGGTTGCGGGTGTCGGTCAGCACCGACCGGAGGGCGGAGAGGGTGCGCGGGCCGGTGCCGTGCCGGTCGACGAACGCCGAGGCGTCAGGGTAGAGAGCCCGCACCTGCGCGGGAGGCAGAGCCGAGAGGATCGCCCGGCCGCTGGCGGTCAGGTGCGCCGGAAGGCGGACGCCGACGTCGGTGACCAGCGGAGGACGGCCCGGGGCGCGCTCCTCGACGACGTAGAGCACGTCGCGCCCGTGGAGCACGGCGAGGTGGGCGGTCTGGCCGGTGCGGTCGACCAGGTCGGTGAGCAGTCGGCGGCTGATCCGCTGCAGCGGCTCCTGGCGGCTGTAGCCGCTGCCCACCTCGAACGCCGCGACCCCGAGGCCGTAGCGGTGCTCCTCGGGCAGGTGGACGACGAAGCCTTCCTCGACCATCGCCACGAGCAGGTGGTAGGCCGTCGAGCGCGGCAGGTCGCAGGCGCGCATGATCCGGTCCAACGGCACCGGGTCGGGCTGGCTGGCCAGGAAGCGCAGCACCCGCAGCGCTCTGGTGGCCGCCGGCACCTGACCCATGCCCGGATCGTCCCACGCACGGCCGCGCGGCCGCAGCGCCGGTCAGTCCGTCGTACGGCGCGGCTCGGTCTCGGTGTGGCGGCCGCTCGCCGTGGTCTCGGGCTCCGCCTCGGGCGAGGCGGCAGTGGTGTCGGTGGTCCCGGTGGTGTCCGCGGAGGTGGTC
>JAHEXO010000570.1 GCA_023252065.1 Nocardioides sp.
CGGCCCTGGTGACGGCGTACGTCGTCGGGGTCAGCTCCTGCATCAGGCACCCGCCTTGTGGACCAGGGTCGCCTCCGCCGTGCAGACCAGCGCGCCGGCGTCGTCGGTGATCGCGCTGGAGGTGGTGATGATGTCGGCGCCGCCGATCTGGCGCAGGCCGCTGACGGTGAGGGTGGCGGTGAGCCGGTCGCCAACGGCGACCGGACGCTCGTGGACGAACTTCTGCTGGCCGTGCACGACGTGGTGGAGCTCGATGCCGACGTCGGGCTCGACCATCAGCCGCTGCATCGCGTCGAAGGCGACCACGATCGGGTACGTCGCCGGCGCCGGGTCGCCCGCGGCGTACGGCGTGCCGGTCGCGGCGGCGAACGCGGCCACGCCCTGCTCGGTGACGTCGTAGGGCGGGGTCGGGGGGAAGGTGCGGCCGGCCAGGGACGCGTCGACTGCCATGCCGGGAACGCTAGCAGCGCGAGAGGGTGGCCCCGAACGCGACGACGCCCGCCCGGCAGAGCCGGACGGGCGCGGTGCGGTTGACGAAGAGGTCAGCGGGTCTCGCGGTGCGGCGTGTGCTTGCGGCAGCGCGGGCAGAACTTCGACAGCTCCATGCGGTCGGGGTCGTTGCGCCGGTTCTTCTTGGTGATGTAGTTGCGCTCCTTGCACTCGGTGCAGGCGAGCGTGATCTTGGGGCGGACGTCGCTGGTCTTGCTGGCCACGGGAGTTCCTTCGTGTCGTGTTGCCGGTCGGGTCGAGGCGACCCTGCTCGTGTTGTGTAGTGGGGGCGGGATTCGAACCCGCGACACCACGATTATGAGCCGTGTGCTCTAACCACCTGAGCTACCCCACCAGGAGGGGTAGGACCCCACCTCAGAGCCCCTTTACGGAATCGAACCGTAGACCTACTCCTTACCATGGAGTCGCTCTGCCGTCTGAGCTAAAGGGGCAACAGCCGAGAAGGATACACAGCGCCGAAGGCGATCCTGAAATCGTCCCTCCACGCCTGAGCGAGGCTCCCTCGCGGACCTCGAGGCGTGGTCAGTGGTCGACGTCGGCGATGTCGATGAGCACCTTGCCGACCGCGCCGTTCTCGACGGCGTCGTGGGCGGCCGCCGTCTCTTCGAGCGGGTAGCGGAGCACGGGCAGGCCGTGCTCCTCGCCGACCTCCAGGACGCCGTCGTCGAGGGCGGCCGAGACGTCCTCGGCAGCAGCCTGAAGCGCGTCCTCGCCCACGGTGTAGAGCAGGACGAACTGCAACCGCGCGTTGAGCATCATGAACACGCGCACCGGCAGAGTCACCTCGGTGCCGCCGGTGTTGGCGTAGCTCGCGACGACCCCTCGCGGCTTCAGCACCCGGCCGACGAGGTCGGTGTTCTGGATGATCGCGACGTCGACCACGAGGTCGACGCCGTCGGGGGCGAGGCCCCGGATCTCTGCCGCGGCGTCGCCCTCCCGGTAGTTCACGACGTGGTGGGCGCCCGCGGCCTGCGCGAGGGCCGCCTTCTCCTCGCTGCTGACCGTGGTCACGACGGTCGCGCCGGCCCAGGTCGCGAGCTGGATCGCGGCATGACCGACCGCGCCGGCGCCGCCGGTGACCAGCACGACCCGGCCCTCCAGCGCGCCTGGCGCGAGCCGGCTCGGCCCGTCCTCGTGCACGGTGAGGCAGCGGTGGGCCGTCATCGCCGGTACGCCGAGGCTCGCGCCCACGTCGTACGACGTCCCGGACGGCAGGCGGACAGCCCGCTCCGCGGGGACCACGACGTAGTCGGCAGCCGTGCCGTAGGGCCGCTCGTGCTGGGCGAGGAACACCCAGACCCGGTCGCCGGCCTTCACGTTGTAGACGCCGTTGCCGACCTCGTCGACCACCCCGGCGCCGTCCTGGCCCGGCACGACCTCGGGCGCCGGCATCTCGGCGGCGGTGGCACCGGCCCGCGACTTCCAGTCGGTCGGGTTCACCCCCGCGACCGCCAGCCGGACCCGGACCTGGCCCCAGTGGGGCGTGGGCAGGTCACGTTCGGCCAGCTCCAGGACGGAGGAGGCACCGAGCTCGGAGTAGACGACAGCACGCACGCCTTCGACGCTACCCCGCAGCGGCAGTACTCATGCGTGGCTCAGGCGTCGCGCAGGAGCGGCCAGGGTCGGGCCTCCTCGAGCTCGTAGGCGAGCTCGAGGAGCAGGGCCTCGCGGCCGTGGCCGGCGGAGAGCATCATCCCGTGCGGCAGGCCCGAGGCCGTGGTCGCCAGCGGCAGCGAGACCGACGGCACGCCGGCGGCGTTCTGGACCGGCGTGTAGGCCACCCACTGCAGCAGCCGCTCGAGCACCACGTCGTAGTCCTGCATCGGGTCGAGCCAGCCCACCTCGGGCGTCTCGCACGCCAGCGTCGGAGTCAACAGCACGTCGTACTGCGTCGCGAGGTCGGCCATCAGGTCCGCCGAGCGGCGGAGCCGCCGGATGGCCCCGGGCAGGTGGACCAGGTTGCGGCGGCAGTGCCGGTCGAGGCCCAGGGTGAGCCGGTCGAGCTTGTCCTTGTCCCACGAGCGGCCGTGCTCGAGGCGGCCGGTGGCGACGATGCCGGAGGCGAGGAGGCCCCAGTAGAGCAGGAAGTCGCCGCGGAACGACTCCGGCACCGGTTGGTCGATCCACTCGACGTCGTGGCCGAGCGACTCCAGGAGCTCGGCCGTCTGCCGGGTCAGGTCGGCGACCTCGGGGCTGGCGGCGACGCCGATGC
>JAHEXO010000571.1 GCA_023252065.1 Nocardioides sp.
CATGGAGAGCACGAGCAGGGCCGGGGCCAGTACCCAGGGGGCGATCTCAGGAGCCGTCGGAGCGACGGTCACGTCGAACGGCGCGCTGTAGGGCGCGCCGACCCCGAACAGGGCGTCGGCAGACGTGGCGAGCAGGTAGAGCGCCGCCGCGACCGGCGCCACGGCCGAGCCGACAGCCGCGACTCCTGCGGGGACCCGCCAGGGAGAGGGCGCCAACGCTGCGGCGGCGGTCCAGACCGCGGTGACGACGAGCAGGGAGGTCACCGCTGCGGTGGCGCCGTTGTCGAGGGCGGGGAGGGCGACGACGTAGCCGGCCAGTAGCGCGGCCACGGCGCAACCGGGGCGGGTGAGCGAGCGCAGGCCGGAGATGACGCCACAGGTGCCGGCGAGCACGACCGCCGCCACCAGGGGCCAGGCGGCCGCGTGGCCCCAGAGGTGCGCGGCGGTCTGGTCGTCCGTCGCGGAGCCGAAGCCGTAGGCGACCGAGTAGGCCCACGGCAGGACGGCGGTCGCGGCAGCGGTCAGCGCCAGCACCCTGCTGGGCAGGAGCGTGCCGACGCGGGCCAGAGCGAGCAGTGCGAGCGCGGTGACGAGCATGGGAGCCGGCGAACCGGCATGGACCTGCGCACCGATTCCTCCCACCAACGCGGCCGCCGGGGCCAGGAGGGCCGGGGCGACGAGGGGTCGACGGGCCGTGGTGACCAGCAGGACGAGCGCGGCCGTCGCGACGACGACACCGGTGAGGAGCACCACCCGGGCGTCGTTCGCATTGCCGAGCCAGCCGGCGTGACGGGCGCCGACCACGTCGAGGGCCAGCAGCCCGAGGGCGACGACCGACAGCGCCTCGCTCGCCGTGCGCAGGTCACGGCGGTGGAGGTGGAGGGTCAGCGCGAACGACGTGCCGGTGAGGCCGACGAGCACCAGCGTGCGGCCCGACACACCCAGCCACGACCACGCGACGGCGAGGAACGTGACCGCGGCGACGAGCAGGCACAGGGCGCCCAGGGAGAGCAGGATCTGCGGCACCGAGGCGCCGCGGACCCTGCCGGGCATCGGGGACGGGATCGGGCGCTGCGTGGTCGGGTACGGCGCGGCGCCCTCCAGCATCGAGCCGGGCATGGCGGGTGCACCCACGGCCACCGGCACGGGCTGCCGCGCCGCGCGCAGCTCCGCCAGGAGACGGTCGGCCCGCTGGAACGTCGCGAACAGCTCGACGGCCCTCTCCCCGGTCAGGGGGAGCCGGCAGGCCGGGCACGTCGTCGGCGCCTGCGGCAGCAGAGCGCGGCAGTCAGGACAGCGCGTTGAGTCGGCGTACGTCGTCGTCATGAGTCCAGTAGCCCATTTCGGCGCTCAGCTGCGCAGGGCTTCTGGACTCAGAGGCCCTGAGTGTGCGTACTCAGTTGTCCTACTCAGTTGAGCGCCATCCGGGGCTCGCCGTTGAGCAGACCCGTGCCCGAGGTGGTGCACGTGCCGCTCCGCGGCATGCCGTCGTTCCAGGCCTGGCGCACGCAGCTGCGCACGGCGAGCTCGCCCCAGTAGTTGGGGTGCAGCGACTCCTGGATGTAGTAGTCGGAGGTGGCTGTCGAGACGGTGCGGATCTGGTCGATCCACTCGCTCCTGTCCACTGCGCCCGTGGCGCGCCAGCTGCTGTAGTTGGCCTCGACGAGGTTGTCGGTGTTCTCGCAGAGCCGGTGCCCGTTGAACGCCGCGGCGAGGTCGAGGGTGCGGACGTTGCTCAGGCCGGAGTCGGTGGCCGCGCCGACGACGGCGCCGTTGACGGTGGGGAGCGCGGTGCTGTTGGCCCAGTTGGCGTCGCCGTTCCAGAAGCCGCAGCCGCCGGTGCTCTGACGGGTGGACCCCGACTCGGAGTAGCGGAACCCGGCGCCACTGGGGATCGGCGACTCGTAGTTCTGCACGAGCAGAGTCCACGAGCCGTCGGCGTACCCAGCGTTGCGCATGGCCGTCCGGAGGTTCTGGTACGCCGTCGCGATGCGCGCGCGGACGGCGGCCACGTTGGCGGCGGTGAAGTTGGTCGAGACCGAGCTGTCGTCGTGGCAGTAGTTCTTCCACCACGACGGTGAGGTCAGGAAGTCGGTGACGCAGGACTGGACGATCGAGGCGAAGTTGAAGTCGTTGCCGCCGATCGAGACGACCACCATGTGCACGTTGTGGGTCGACGCGAAGCTCTGCAGCATCAACGCCTGCCCCTGCCGGCCGCCGCTGTTGTAGAAGTCCAGGCCGGGTTTGAAGTTCCCACTGCTGTCGGTGAACGTCGAGGTGCGGGCACCCGAGCACGCCAGGTCGAGGCTGTTCACACCGCCGCCGATGAAGATCTCGGCGGCCTTGCTGCGGTGGCAGCGGGTGATCTGCTCGCCCGTGTTCGTGGCGTTGTCGTAGTACGCCGTCGGGCCGAGCGCGTCGACGTAGGACTCAGAGGCGTTGGAGTTGCCGGCCCAGCGGCCGGCCTCGCCGGAGATGTAGGAGTCGCCGACCGAGACGACCCACGGCGTACCGACTCCGGGTCCGTCGGCGTGGGCCGGGCCCATCCCGACCATGGTGAGGAGGGCGGCCACGAGGGCGACGACGTAGAGAGTGACGGCTCGGCGGTGGAGGCGCACGCTGACTCCTGGTGCTCAGGGTCGTGATCCGCGGGGCCGCGGCGCTCGCACGCTAGCGACGCGGCGGCCGCTGCGGAAGGCCCAGGTTCGTGCAACCGCAGG
>JAHEXO010000572.1 GCA_023252065.1 Nocardioides sp.
GGTCGTGTGGCCCGTCGGGGTCACGTCCTGCAGGGCACGCGGCTGGCCGGTGAAGTCACCGGAGGCAGCCTCGTCGAAGGTCAAGCCGTCGGTGGACGTCTCGATCTTGTACGCACCGGTCGAGGCACTACCCGCGTCACCACAGGTGTTGCTCGGGTTGACCTCGAACTTGTCGATGTTGATCGGCCGCTTCAGGTCCACCACGATGTACTTCGGGATGAAGCTGTTGGTCGGCTCACCGAACTGCCCGGTCACGCTGCCCCAGCCCAGACCCTCGTTGGTGTCGATGGCATTGTCGGGCCCGCACGCCGGTGAGAAGTCCGGTCCGGTGAAGTCGACGATCTGGGCACCACCGCTGCTGGCCGCCCAGTCGCGGGTGACCGAGAAGTCGGCCGGTGTGTTGGAGGTCGCGTCGACCGACTCGGTGTCGGGCAGGTAGCCCGCTGCCGAGGCAACGACCTTGGGGTAGACGCCGGGGAACACGTTCTGGATCGTGTAGTGCCCCCCGCCGTTGGTCACCGCGTGGAACTGGTCGCCGAGCCCGGCGATCTGGACCACGGCCCCGCTGACCGGGTCTCCGGTGCTCGGGTCGGTCACCGTGCCGGAGAACGACGTCCGCGGAGTCGTCGGTGCCGGCGGCCGGTGGAAGTCCTCCGCCGGTGCTGCGTCGGCGCCGTCGGCGGCGGCGGCGAAGTAGCCCATGCCCCGCGCCGCGAAGACCTTCCAGATCTTCGGGGTGTGCGACTGGTCGTAGGCGATGGTGTCGGCCTGCAGGATCGCGTTGCGCATGTCTAGGAACGACGGCTCGGCCGGCGAGAGCGACATGGCGCGCGTGATCAGGGTGTCGGCCACGGTGTGACCCAGCGCCGTACGCAGGTCCCAGAGGGTCTGTCCCCAGATCTCGCCGGAACCGTGCACCTCGGGGCCACCGACGATGTTCGGGAAGTCACCGTAGGTGT
Source organism: Nocardioides sp. (assembly GCA_023252065.1). Next base: position 960 of record JAHEXO010000572.1, read on the forward strand.
AGCCGCCCTTGCTGCCGTCGAAGCCCGAGGTGCAGCCACGCGTGGTCGCACCCGGCGGGCAGTCGATCGCCATGGTCCGGACCGTGTGCAGCCCGGCCGCGACGTACTTGCCCTCGAGCAGCTGGCCCGGGGTGCTGGTGTCGGTCAGCAGGCCCTTGGTGACCAGGTAGTCGAGCGCGTAGTAGTCGCTCCACGCCTCACCCATCGAGCCGGCCTCGATCGTGTTCAGCACGCCGTTCCCGTCGGCGTCGATGACGAGGCGGTTGGACAGGCCGTGGGTGTACTCGTGGTAGAGGATCGAGGCGTCGAAGGCGCCGCTCGTCGGGACGAACGGATCGGCGCTGTCGTCGACACCCGGGAAGTGCCACAGGTACATCTGCATGGTCGGCGGTACGCCGTCCGGAGGCGTGCTCATGTTCGCGTTGTCGATGTGGTTGCCGTCGGGCACGCCGTTGTCGGTGTTCGCGCCGTCCAGCGTGTTCAGCATGACCGGGTCGCCGCCGTTGGCGGAGAAGTTGCCGGCCCGGGCGTTGAACCCGATCGGCTTCTTGGCGAGGTAGTCGTGGAAGTTGCTGGCCAGGTAGAACGCGTTGGTCGCGTCGGCGCGGCGGTTGGTCTTCCAGGAGTTCGCCGTTGCGGGGTCCCAGGTGCAGACCATCGTGGCGCAGAAGCCCGACTCCGGGCTGGTGAAGTGCTTCAGCTTGAACTGGGCGCCCTTCTTGGTGCCGGGCACCGGGGTCTTCTCGCCGCTCTGGACCGCGTTGTCGTCGTTGACGTCGGAGAACGCCACGACCGAGCTGCCGTTGAGGAAGGTGCTGCTCCTGCTCAGCCAGCCCCTCTTCAGGAAGTTCACGACGCGCGCCGTGCCACCGCGCTTGGCGCCCGGGTAGTTGTCGTAGACGTAGGCGTCACCTGCGGCGTCGTGGCTGAGGTTGCTGCGCAGGAGGACCGAGCCCGTGCGGGCGTCGACGACGTGCTGGTAGCCACGACCGCCGGTCTGGACATAGGTCGACCAGCCGAGGCGGAGTCCGGCCGCGGTCAGGAACCACACCTTGCTGCTGTAGTCGTGGTTGGCCCACACCGTCTCGGCGCGGCTGCCGGTGCGCGAGGAGGTCACGCGGACCGTGGCCGGCTTGCCGTGGACGTCGTGGGCGGCCGTCGTGCGGGCGGCGGCCGGGCTCAGCTTGGGCGTGGTGGAGGCGGCGGAGGCGAGACGGGCGAGGCCGGAGACCGGGCTGCCCTGCACCGAGACGACCTGGCCGTGCCGGGTGACATTGACCTTGAGGCCGTTGCCGAACACCTGGATGCCACGGATGGCCTGCGACCACATGAGGTGGTGGACCCCGAGGGTGTCGACGTAGTCCTTGCGGAGCCGGAAGGTCGACAGGTCGGCCTGGCGGAGGCCGAGGTCGGCGAGGTGGCTGCGCACGTAACCCATCGCCACCGAGCGGGCCGGCGCGGACGACCGGCCGGACAGGAAGCCGTCGGTCCGCCCGATGTTGCGCACGGTGTGGGTCAGCGGATCCATGGAGACCATGCCCTGGGACCCGAGGCTGCGGTAGTAGGTGGACGCCGACGCGGTGCGGCTGGTGGCCAGCGACCGGTCGGCCCGGTAGAGCGCCGTGCCGGTGAGCTGCCGGGCGTCGTAGTTGCCCTGGGAGCGGCTGCTGCCTTCCTGGGCGAGGGGGCCGCGGGCGCCCGCAGCGGGGTTTCCACTGCTGGGCGCGGCGATGCTCGGCACGCCGAGCAGGCTGACCGC
>JAHEXO010000573.1 GCA_023252065.1 Nocardioides sp.
AGGGCGTGGGCTACCGCAGCGAGGAGGGGCGGCTCACCCACCAGTTTACTACCTGACTGTCAGCTGGCCTTCTTGGCCGCCTTCTTCGCAGTCTTCTTGGCCGTCGCCTTCTTGGCGGCCGCCTTCTTCTTCGGCTTCTCCTCGGCAGGTGCCGACTCGCCGCGGGCGGTCTTGGCCGCGTCGACGGAGCGCTGCAGGGCAGCGAGCAGGTCGACCACCTCGCCGGAGGACTTGGTCGACGTCGGGGTCTTGGTGATCTCGCCGCCCTCGATCTTGGTCTTCACCAGCGCCTCGACCGCGCCGGCGTAGTCGTCCTCGAACTCGCCCGGCTCGAAGTCGCCGGCCAGCGTCTCGACGAGCATGTTGGCCATCTTCACCTCGGCGGGCTTGACCTCGCCGGACTCGACGCTGAAGTCGGGCTGCCGCACCTCGTCGGGCCACATCATCGTCTGCAGCACGATCACGTCGTCCTTCACCCGGAGCACGCCGACCGTCGTCCGCTGCCGCAGCGCGACCGTGACCACGGCCATCCGGTCGGCGTCGAGCAGGGCCTGCCGCAGCAGCGCGTAGGGCTTGGCGCCGGTATTCTCCGGCTCGAGGTAGTAGGACTTCTCGAACAGCATCGGGTCGATCTGGTCGCTGGGCACGAACTTCTCGACCGCGATCTCGCGGGACGAGGCGCTCGGCAAAGAGGCCATGTCGTCGTCGTCGAGGATGACCATCTCGCCGTCCTCGGTCTCGTAGCCCTTGGCGATGTCGGCGTAGTCGACCTCCTCGCCGTCGATCGAGCACACGCGCTGGTACTTGATCCGCCCGCCGTCCTTGGCGTGCACCTGCCGGAACGACACGTCGTGGGACTCGGTTGCCGCGTAGAGCTTCACAGGCACGCTGACGAGCCCGAAGGACACCGCGCCCTTCCAGATCGCACGCATCTCATACCTCCGTGATCACAAGGTCGGTCCAGTATCGGGCCTGAGCGGCGCGAACGCACGCGCCAAACGGGTGGTACGCCCGTTCGGTCACCGCCCGCGGGCGGCGAGCAGGTCGGCGAGCGCAGCACCGTCCCCGCCACGCGCGCATCAGAACCGCTCGGTGAGCTGCGCCCGGTCGGCCGGGGGCTCGTAGGGCTCGGGCCACCACTCCTCGATGCGACTCACCAGACCGAGGTCGTCGAAGGTGAAGAAGGTGAGGGCGACCATCGGCTCCCCGTCGAGAGTCGCGTCGACCACGCTCGACCCGCCGTCGCCGTCGGCCACGACCCGACGGGGGGCGACGTGCCACTCGCCGGGGAACCCTCGGAAGAGCCCGAGCAATCCGTCGCGGCCGCGGACGCGCTCGCGCGTCTGCTCGGTCTCGTAGACCAGGTCAGGGGAGAGGAGCGAGCCCAGGCCGTCCCAGTCGCGCGCCTCCGTGGTCTCCCAGAAGCGCCGGATCGTCGCCGCATGGTCGCTCATGGCCGCCAGCCTGGCACGACGTACCGACGACACCCGCCTGCCAGGATGGCTCACATGCGTCCGATGCTCGCGACCCGAGGCACCCACGTGCCGACGGGGCAGGAGTGGCGGCACGAGGTGAAGTGGGACGGCATGCGCGTCCTGGTCGACGTACGACGCGGCGAGGCGCGGCTGTGGAGCCGCAACGAGAACGACGCCACCATCTCCTTCCCCGAGCTACGGGCGCTCCCCGTCGACGACGCCCTGCTCGACGGGGAGGTCGTGGCGTTCGCCGACGGCACCCCGAGCTTCGCGGCCCTGGCCGAGCGCATGCACGTCTCGCGCGCCGACCGCGCCCGTGCTCTGGCCGAGCGGCTCCCGGTCACGCTGATCGTCTTCGACCTCCTGCGCCTCGGCGACCGTGACCTGATGGACGAGCCGCTCGGCACCCGACGTGAGCTGCTCGAGGGCCTCGACCTGCACGACGACCGCTGGCAGACCCCGCCGACGTACGACGACGGGCAGATGCTCTTCGACGCCACCTTCCAGCAGGGGCTCGAGGGGATCGTCAGCAAGCGGCTCTCGAGCCGCTACCGTCCCGGCCAGCGCAGCAAGGACTGGCTGAAGTTCGCTCACCGGCGGCGCGAGTCCTACGTCGTCGGCGGCTGGCGCCTCGAGACCGACTCGAAGGACCGGCTCGGGGCCGTCCTGATCGGCGAGCCGGCGGCCGGCGGCCTGCGCTACCGCGGGCGCGTCGGCAGCGGTATCGCCGGCAAGAAGGCCCTGCTCCTGCGCGAGGTGCTGGCCGACCTCACTCGCGAGACCACGCCGTTCGTCGACGAGGTTCCCCGGCTCGACGCCCTGGGTACGACCTGGGTCGAGCCCGTCCTCGTGGTCGACGTCGAGTCCCTCGGCCCGTCCGCGCAGGGGCGGGTCCGCCAGCCGTCGTACGTCGGCACCCGCGCCGACCTGACCCCGGAGGATCTCTCGTGAGGAAGCTCGGCCTCGCGCTCGCCCCCTGGCCCCTACTCGCCGCCGTCGCGATGGCACCGTCGCCCGCCCACGCGACGATCCGCCCTATCACGCTCGGCGGGGTCCGGGTCGCCCTCCACGACCACACCCGGCAGGTCGTGACCGTCAACCACCGCCGCGGCTACCACGCCCACATCGCGTTCTGGGTGCGCCGAGACGGCCCCTGGCACAAGGTGTACGACGTTAGCGCCGGCCGCATCGGGTACGGCGGGCTGGTGGCGCCGGCCCGGCGGGTGCAGGGCACCGGC
>JAHEXO010000062.1 GCA_023252065.1 Nocardioides sp.
TCCGTCAGCGGCGGCTCCTGCTGGAGCATCCCGACTGTGGCTTCGGGGTCGATGATCGCGTCACCGTTGTTGGCGTGCTCGAGCCCGGCCATGATCTTCAGCAGCGTCGACTTGCCCGTGCCGTTGGGCCCGACGACGCCGATCTTGGCGCCGTGCAGGAACGACAGGGTGACGTTGTCGAGGACCACCTTGTCGCCGTGTGCTTTGCGCACGTTGCGCAGGGTGAAGACGTAGTCGGCCATGGACCGAAACCCTACGGGTCTCGGGCACGAAACCCCCGATCGGGGCGAGGGGTCAGGCGGCCTCCGGCTCGGTCGTCTCGGCCGTCTCGGCCGCCTTCTTCCGACGGTGGAACTCCGTGGTGCCGCGGTTGAGGTCGTGTCCGACGAAGGCCGCCTCGACCTCGAACGTGGTCACCTCGAGGCCGGCCTTGTTGGTCCAGGTGTGGGCACTCAGCTTGCCGTGCACCACCACCGGGTCGCCTCGGCGCAGCGAGGCCGCGCAGTTGTCGCCGAGGGCGCGCCAGGCGTTCACGGAGTACCACTGGGTGTCGCCGTCCTCCCAGGTCTCGGTGCGGCGCTGGTAGCGGCGGGGAGTGCTGGCGACGCGGAACGACGCGACCGGGACGCCGCCGGCGTCGCGGAGGTCGACGTTGCCGCCCAGCCAGCCGGACAGGGTCACGTAGGTCTCGTGCATGGGTCTCTCCTCTGTTCGTCACGGTGTCGTGGGTGTGGGAGAGAGCCTGCGGAGGCGCACCGACGACGAGCGGCCGGTCGACGGGAGGCCTGTGGACAAGGGGTGCGGGAGCGCTTCCTGTGGACGGTGAACGGGCCCGACGCCGCTCAGCCACAGTTCGGTGGCTAGGTCAGCGCGCGGGCCAGCCCGGCCCGGACCGCGTCGTAGGCCGTGAGCTCGGCCCGGACCGGTGTCACCACGAGCTCGTCGGCCACCTCGGCGATCGCCGACCGGAGCCGGCGGTCGGCGGCGCGGGCTCGCGACCGGGCGGTGGCGCGCACCAGCAGCCGGCACAGGAGCGAGAGCAGCAACGCCGCCACGATGCCGCCCACGAGAAGGATCACAGGCACCGGGAACCCCGCGACGTCAGGGGTGGACGGCCGGTCGACGCCCAGCCACGGGTCGGCCACCAGCACCGCCGACCACACGAGACCGGCCAGGGTGACGATCAGCAGCAGCCACTGCAGGATCCGCATCAGCCCGGTCCAGGGCGGCAGGCGCTGGACGCCGAGGGGCGTGACGGTGAGCGCCACGTCGAGACGGTCGTTGAGGTCGGGGAGGCGCGACACGGACGCTCGTCGTACGGCGTCGGCCCAGGGTCGCGCCAGAGGTGCCGACACCTCGTCGGCCACCGCTCTCACTTCGCCGTCCACCTGCGCGCGCTGCACCGGGGTCGCCTCCGGCATGGAGGTCCGGCCGCGGCCGGAGAGGCTCTTGGCGGCGGCCCCGAGGTCGAGGTGAAGGCGCTTGAGCGGGTCGGGCCGCAGCCGCGAGAGCCAGGCGGTCGCCGGCCAACCCGTGGCGCGGTTGGCGCGCACCCGGATCGCCGCGTCGACCGCGTCGACCAGGACCGGTACGCCGGCGGCGTCGGCGAAGGCCTCCACGAGCCGGTCGACGCGCTCCCCCGAGAGGTCGCGCGGGGTGCCGGTGCCGCTGGCAGCCTGGAGCCGCGTCGCGGCATCGCGGACGTCGGCCTCGAGGCGCGCCCGGGTGACCTCCTTGGCCCGCACCCGGCGCGCGATCTCGTCACGGAGGGCGTCGATGCCTTCGCCGGTGCGGGCGCTGGTCGCCAGCACGGGCACGCCGTGCAGCCCGTCGGCGTCGACGAGCCGGCGCACGTCGGCCATCATCGAGTCGCGCCGGTCGACCGGCACCTCGTCGATGTGGTTGAGCACCACGAGCATGACCTCACGGTGGGAAGCCATCGGCGCGAGGTAACGGTCGTGGACGGCGGCGTCGGCGTACTTCTGCGGGTCGAGCACCCACACCATCAGGTCGGTGAGCTCGATCAGCCGGTCGACCTCGAGGTGGTGGGAGACCTCGGTGGAGTCGTGGTCGGGCAGGTCGAGGAGGACGACGCCTTGCAGCGCCTTGTCCTCCTTGCCGAGGTCGAGCAGTGAGTCGCGCATGATCTGGTGGCGGGGCGCGATGCCGAGGTAGTCCATCAGCTCAGGAGCGCCCTCCTGACCCCAGACACAGGCGGTGGCCCACGACGTGGTCGGACGGCGTACGCCGACAGAGGCGAGGTCGACGCCGGCCAGCGCGTTGAAGGTCGACGACTTGCCGGAGCCGGTGGCGCCCGCGAGGGCCACCACGGTGTGCTGGGAGACCAGGCCGAGCCGGTCGGAGACCCGTTGTACGGCGGCCTCGGCGTCGTCGACCACGCGGTCGTCGAGCCGCCCGCGAGCGGCCGCACCGGCCGCCTGCAGTCCCTCGATCCGCGTCCCGAGATCGGTGCCCCGGGACAGCAGTCGCCGGGCCCCGTCCACCAAGGAGGTCATCGTCTCCCTTTGTCACCACGAGTGAAGAAGTTTCCGCGAAGCCTAGTAGTCGGTCAGTGCGCGCGACGTGCGACCCGGCCGGTGTCGGCGTATCGCAGATCATCGACCGCCCGGGCCGCGTTGCGCACCCGGTCGGCCGTCCCGGGCTCGATGCCGAGGCTGGCGAGGAGGTCGAGGTAGCGGTTGCGCTCCTCGTCGAGGAGCTCGCGCACGCGGACCTCGAGCCTTTGCCGGGCCTGCTCGGCCAGGCTGCGGACGGCCTGGTCGCCGAAGACGGCCTCGAGCAGCTTCTGCCCGAGCAGCGCGCCGCCCCCCGCGATGCCGAGCTCGGCGCCGGTCACGCCGGCGGTCGAGGCGAACACCACGATCATCAGCGAGACGCTGAGCCCGTTGACGCCGTAGGCCAGGAATCGCGCGGTCGTGCGCTTGTCCTGACCCTCGGAGCGGACCATCTCGAGCACCTCGAGCTGCCAGTCGCGGACCGCCCGCTCGGCCTTGCGACGGAGCCCCTTGGATGCCCGGCCGAGGTCTTCCCCGACGTCGGAGAGCAGGCTCTGGCCAGGGGCCAGGCTCTGCCACGACGCCTCGGCCCGCTCGGCGGCCGCCTCGGCATGCTCGACGATCAGCGTCTCCAGGCTCGACTCGACCGCGACCTGGACCCGCTCGGCCTGCTGGGGCTTGCCCTTTACCGCGTTGACCATCCGGTCGCGGAGCCAGCCGACCCTGGCCTCGAGCGACTTCAGCAGCTCGCCGGTGCCGACGAACTCCTGCCAGCGCACGAGCACCTCACCCCGGAGCAGCGTGCCGTCGGCAGTCGACTCCAGGAGCTTGCGGAGCTCCTCGTCGTACGCCGCGTTCGCGCTGTCGCGGAGCCGCTCGGCCGCGCCGGACTGCTCGAGACAGGCGTCGGCCACCGTGTGCGCGCGCCGGGTCAGGGTGCGGACGGCGCCCTCGAGCGTCTGCTGCACCATCTGCTGCCGGGCGTCGACGTCGGCGCCGAGCTCGGAGAGCCAGCGCCGGATCTCGGCGACCTGGCCGGGCGGCAGCATGCCCTGCTCGTCGAGCTCCACCTCGTCGATGGTGAACAGCGGGGAGTCCTTGAGGCCGCGCGCGGCCAGCATCCGGGCCAGGTGGGACGCCACGGTGGCCACGGCGTCCTGCGGCGTGCGGTCGAGCACGATCGCGACGGCGGCCGAGCGCTCGGCGGCCTGGTGCAGGAAGTCCCACGGCACCTGGTCTGCGTAGCGCGCGGCCGAGGTGACGAACAGCCAGAGGTCGGCGGCCGCGAGCAGCTGGGCCGCAAGCAGGCGGTTGCTCTCCTCGACCGAGTCGATGTCGGGCGCGTCGAGGATCGCCAGCCCCTGCGGGACGACGTCCATGATCACGACCTGCAGGGCGCGGGGGTCGTGGGTCGGCCGGGTGACCCGCTCGAGCTCGGGGAGCAGGCGGTCCGCGTGGAACCAGTCGACGTCGGCGGGGTTGCAGACCAGCACGGGTGACCGCGTCGTCGGCCGAAGCACCCCCGACTCGGTCACCACGGCGCCGACCAGGGAGTTGACCAGGGTCGACTTGCCGGCACCGGTGGAGCCGCCGACGACCGTCAGGAGCGGCGCCTCGAGGGTGACGATCCGCGGGATGACGTAGTCCTCCAGCTGGGCGACCATCTCGTCGCGGGCGGCGCGGCTCTCGTCGACGCCCGGCAGGCCCAGCGGCATCGTGGCCCCCTGCAGCGCGGCGCGCAGCCGCACGAGGGAGGTGACCATCTGAGCACCGGTGACGGTGCCTGTCAGTGGGCCGGACATGGGACCGGTCATCGGATGGGTACCACCTGTCCGGGGAATGCGATCGTGGGTCGGAGCCGGCTGATCAGGGCGACGTAGCGCTGTCCGCGCTCGGCGTAGTCGGGCGGTGGTACGCCGCGCAGGTAGCGGCTGTGCAGGAAGCCCAGCTCGATCACGGCCTGCTGATACTCGCGCATCGCGTGCTCCCCCTGCGTCCCGGCGGTACGACGAGCGTAGGCGCGGCTGTTGCGGCGAGCCTCGAGGTCGACCACCCAGGCGATGTCGGTGGCCGGGAGGAGCCCGCGGCGGGCGGCGTCGGCCAGGGAGCCGGCCAGCATCCGGCGCTCGGAGTGGCGCGCCCACAGCGCGAGCCCGACGCCGAGCAGGAAGACCGGCGCCATCAGGGTCAGGTAGACCAGGACGAAGTTGTCCGGCCAGAAGACCGTCGCCGAGTTCCAGATCGCGTGTGCCACCACGGCGCAGGCGTACCCGAGCAGGGGCGCGAGGATGCGGGTGGAGCGATTGCGGGAGCTGACCGCGATCCCGACGCCGATGCCGGTGCAGGCCGTGAAGAGCGGGTGGGCGAAGGGACTGACCAGGCACCGGAGCACGAAGGTGCCCGTCAGAGCATGCACGCCGCCCGGGCCGACGCCGCCGGAGCCGTCGTAGGCACTGGCGAGGTAGAGGATGTTCTCGGTGAACGCGAAGCCGACGCCCACCATGCCGGCGTACACGATCCCGTCGAGCACCCCGTCGAGCTCCGAGCGCCGCCACCACAGGAGGAGCAGCAGGAAGAGGCCCTTGCTGGCCTCCTCCGCCATCGGCGCCCCGACCACCAGCATCGTCTTGTCGGACAGGCCGGCGACGAAGCCGCCGACACCCTCGAGGAGCAGTGCCACCGCCGTAGCGACGAAGACACCCCAGAGCAGGCCGCCGACCAGGAGATGGCGCGGCTCGGGCTCGTAGCGGTCGAGCCAGAGGAAGCAGGCGACGAGAGGTCCCACGGGCACGGCTGCCAGCAGTGCCGCCAGCACGGTGATGCGAGGAGCGCTGGACATCCCCACGATCAACGTCATCGGCACCGCGCACAAGAGCACAGACACCGTCACCACGGCTGTGAAGGCAACAGTGCCGCGGGGGGCAGCGGCCATGCCGGAAGCCTATCGAAGCGACCCCTTCTCCTTCGCTTCCACGCCTGCGGGCGGCGTAGGCTGCGACGCGTGAGCGACCAGACCTCCCAGACGTCCCCGCCCGAGGCCGAGCTGCACACCGAGTCGCACGACCCGCCGGTGCCGGCCGCCTACTCCGCCTTCATGCGCCAGGGCTGGGGTGACCGCGAGCTCGACCTGCCCGCCCACCCGATCACGCACTGGGCTGCCCAGCGTCGCCAGCGGCTCGCGGAGGCGTTCCCGGGCGAGCGGCTGGTGCTCCCGGCCGGCACCTACAAGGTGCGTTCCTACGACACCGACTACCGGTTCCGCCCCGACACCGCCCACACCTACTTCTGCGGCAACCAGACCAGCGACGCGGTGCTCGTCGTCGAGGACGGCGAGTCCGTCCTCTACGCCCGCCCCCGGACCGAGCGAGACACCGACGAGTTCTTCCGCGACCGGCAGTACGGCGAGCTGTGGGCCGGCCGCCGCCCGTCGCGCAAGGAGATCTCCGACTCCCTCGGGCTCGAGGTGCGCCACATCGACGACCTCGAGCGCGACCTCGGTCGCAGCGGCAAGACCCGGGTCCACCGCGGCGTCTCCGAGACGGTCGACCGGCTGGTCGCCGCCGACCAGACCCTCGACAAGGACTTCGCCCGGGTCGTCTCCGAGATGCGCCTGGTCAAGGACGAGTGGGAGGTCGCCGAGCTGCAGACGGCCTGCGACATCACCACGCTCGGGTTCACCGACTCGGTCGCCGAGTGGGACCGCGTCGTCGAGCACGGGGAGCGCTGGCTGGAGGGCACCTTCTTCCGCCGGGCCCGCACCATGGGCAACGACATCGGCTACGACTCGATCGTTGCCGGCGGCGCCCATGCCACCACGCTGCACTGGATCGACAACACCGGCCCGATCACGCCGGGCGAGCTGGTCCTGCTCGACATGGGCGTCGAGGGCCACAACCTCTACACCGCCGACGTCACCCGCACCCTCCCGGTCACCGGGTCGTTCACGTCGTTGCAGCGCGAGCTCTATGACCTCGTCTACGCCGCCCAGCAGGCCGGCATCGACGCCGTACGTCCTGGTGCGGCGTTCACCGATCCCCACAACGCCGCGATGGTGGTGCTGGCCCACGGCCTCGAGTCGCTGAAGCTGCTGCCCGTCTCCGCCGAGGAGGCGCTCGACCCGGAGTCGAAGGTCTACGCCCGCTGGACGCTGCACGGCGTCAGCCACATGCTCGGCATGGACGTGCACGACTGCGGGCAGGCGTCTCCCGAGGCCTACAACAAGGGGACCCTCGCCGAGGGCATGGTGCTGACCGTCGAGCCGGGTCTCTACTTCCAGGCCGACGACCTGCTCGTGCCCGAGGAGATGCGCGGCATCGGCATCCGAATCGAGGACGACATCCTGGTCACCGCCGGCGGCTCGCGGAACCTCTCCGAGGCCCTCCCCCGCACCTCCTCCGACGTCGAGGAGTGGATGGCCGCGACCCGCCCCTGACGCTCAGCCGCGCAGGGCAGGGAGCAGCTCCTTCTCGGCGACGCCGAGGAAGTCGCGCTGCGACTCGTCGCCGATCTGGACCAGCGCCACGTCGGTGAAGCCGGCGGCCTCGAACTCGCGGACGGCGCGGACGATCGCGTCGAGGTCGGGACCGCAGGGGATCGAGTCGGCGACGTCGTCCCGGGTGACGAACTGCGACGCGCCGTCGAAGCCGGCGGTGCCGGGCAGCTCGGCGTTGACCTTCCAGCCGCCACCGAACCATCGGAACAGCTCGTGGGCGCGGTCGATGCAGGAGTCGCGGTCGGCACCCCAGCAGATCGGCAGCTGGCCGATCTTGCGGGAGTGCGGCTTGGTGGACGCGGCCTCCCACATCTGGACCAGCTCGACCTTCGGCTCGACCGCGACCAGGTGGTCGGCCAGCGGTGCGAACGTCTTGACGGACTGCTCGCCGGAGACCGCGACCGCGAGCGGGATCGGCTGCGTCGGGAGGTCCCAGACCTTGGCGGAGTCGACCCGGAAGTGCCGGCCGGCGAAGTCGACGTACCCACCGTCGAGCAGGGACCGGATGATCGTGACGGCTTCCTCGAGCATCTCGTGGCGCACGTTGGCCGGCGGCCAGCCTCGTCCGACGACGTGCTCGTTGAGGTTCTCCCCTGCGCCGAGCCCGAGGGTGAACCGACCGTCGCTGAGCAGGTCGATGGTGGCGGTCTTCTGCGCGACGACGGCGGGGTGGTAGCGCATGGTCGGGCAGGTGACGTAGGTCATCAGCTCCACGCGTTCGGTCACCTGAGTCACTGCACCCAGCACGCTCCAGGCGTACGGCGAGTGGCCCATCTCGTCGAGCCAGGGGAAGTAGTGGTCACTCATCACCTCGAAGTCGAAGCCCGCCTGCTCGGCGGCGGAGGCATGGCCGACGAGCTCACGAGGCCCGGACTGCTCGGTCATCAAGGTGTAGCCGTAGGTCATGCGGGGGCAGTACCCACCGCGGTGGCGTCGATGCTTGCCGGCAGCTCCAGCGCGACGACGGAGCCACCCTCGGGACGGTTGCGCGCCGTCACCGTACCGCCGTGCGCATGGGCGATGGCGGAGACGATGGCGAGCCCGAGGCCGGCGCCGCCGTCACGCCGTGCGCGACTGGAGTCGGGCCGGGCGAAGCGCTCGAAGGCATGCGGCAGGAAGTCCTCCGGGAACCCGGTTCCGGAGTCGGCGACCTCGATCAGCATGTCGGACCCGGCCGCCCGGGCCGAGATGACGACCGACGTCCCCGGCGGAGCGATCCGCAGGGCGTTGTCGACCAGGTTGTCGACGGCCTCGCCGATGCGGTCGGGGTCGAGAGCCGCCACGAGGTCGTCGGGCGCATCCACCTCGCACCGGACTCCTGCCGAGTC
>JAHEXO010000574.1:0-1935 GCA_023252065.1 Nocardioides sp.
GTCCCCACGGACCAGCCCGCCGGCAGCCCGTCGGACGCCAGGGCGGGCGCGACGACCGTGGCCCCGGTGCCCGGCGGGACCGTCGAGCGGATCACGACGCTGTGGTGCCCGGACGCTGGCGGCGCGGCAGACGACATGGCATCGCGCACCTCCCTCAGGGCCCGGGTCAAGAACGTCAGGTCGGTGCTCCCGCGTGCCGTGGACGGAGTGCCGACGCACACGAGCGACACGTCCGAGCGGTCCAGGGCCGCCGTCATGTCGGTGGTCGCGGTCAGCCGACCGGCGGCCACGCCCGCGGCGACCAGCTCGGCGATCCCCGGTTCCACGACCGGGGACGAACCCCGTCGGATGGTGTCGACCTTCGACTCGTCGACGTCCACCCCCACGACGTCATGTCCCTTGGACGCGAGTCCCGCTGCAGTGATGGTGCCGACATATCCGAGTCCGAGCACAGTGATTCGCATTAGCGCCTAACCCTCCCTTTGGCCGAAAACGCACCCCCCCGGGTGGCACTTCCCAGTGTTAGTCGCCAACGACGATCCACGCGGAAGAATCGCAAATGTCATGTGGCCACGCCCGAACTTTGCCTTTCTCAAAAGAGACGCCGAATGACCTTTCTGCCTTTTCTGCAAAATCAGTAGAAAGTGCGATAGAAGATCATGGGCGCCCATAGGGGCGCAAAAGGACACGGTCAGGAGGATGGAGCGGCGGGCGCGCGGCCCAGCCCGAAGAGCCGACCGAGCCGAGCCGCATACCTCTCGGGGACCGGCAGGAGGCCGAGGGCTGCGCTGACGACCTGGCGCGCCAGCAGGCGAAGCAGGCAGACGTAGACGACGAGGGTGATGGCGGCCGACAGGATCAGACCCGCCCAGGAGTGCGACGGAACGGCGCCGAGCACGGCCACGCCTACGGCGGTCGAGGCGACCGTGATGGGCGCGATGCCGAGGAACGGCCGGGCAGACACAGAGACGTTCCACCCGAAGAGCCTGGCGATGAGCAGCCACCGGGCGACGGTGGCAACGAGAGCCACGACGACGAAGCCGATCGAGACGCCCAGGAGGCCCCACCGCACGGCCACGGCGGTGGTCGCGACGGTCGCGGCGTCCACGACGACCGCGTAGGCGAGCCAGGTCCCCGGACGTCCGAGGCCGTAGAACAGGCCGTGGTCCAGCATCGCGCCCAGAGTGATGATGCCGGCGACCGCCAACGCCTGGGCCGGTGCGACGCTCGCACCCCACTCCGCGCCGAAGAGCAGCGGAACGAGCTGGGGCGCCGTGACGATCATGACGACCATCACCGGGGAGACGACCGCGTAGACGAGGCCCAGTGCCTTGAGGTAGGCCGCGCGCAGCCGGTCGGCGGACTCCCGGACCCGGGCGAACACCAGCGTCGATATCGGGACCATCGAGGCCGCGACGAGCTCCTGGGCGACGAGCACCAACCGTTGGGCGACGTTCAGCAGGCCGAGGGCCGAGGGTCCCAGCGCCACCGTGATGATCCAGCTCTCGGCCACCGTCCTGGCCGTCGCCATAACGTCGACGCTCGACACCCAGACGCCGAACACCACCATGCGCCGCAATCGGACCGTCGACACCCGCAGGGAGGGCCGCCACGCCGCTCGCCGCCATGCCAGGACCGCGATCACCGTCTGCGTGACGATGACCTGCGCCACCAGGGCCCAGACACCGCCGTCGCGCAGCGCGAGCACCACGGCCACCACCTGCCCCAGGAGCGCGGCGACGAGGCTCTGGAGAGCCACAGCCCGGAAGGCCATGTCCCGCCTGAGCAGCGACAACGGCACCCCGGCCAGGACCGTGGGCACGGCCGCCAGCACGAGCATCCGCAGCACCTGTGCCAGCTCGGGGCTCTGGAACGCGGAGGCCAGGAAGGGCGCGGACAGCACGAGCCCGCCGCAGAGCACGACGGCCGCCGCGA
>JAHEXO010000574.1:1945-2710 GCA_023252065.1 Nocardioides sp.
AGGTGGAGAATCCGAGGTCCGAGAGCAGGTAAATGATCGGGATGACGGTCATCGCCGCCGCGACCACTCCGAACTCACGGGGGGAGAGCTGGCGGGTCAGCACCATCAGGGTCGCGAAGCCGCTGGCACGCACCACCCACTTGTGGGCGGCGAGCCAGAGCACGCCGGAGGCGGCGCGCCTGCCGAGGGCCTCCTCCGTCTCTGGCGGTTCCACCGCGCTCATGGTCTCGGCACGTCCAGATCGCTTCGTCCCGCTGCTCAGGTCGCTGCTCGGTCGAAGCCGAGGGCCGCACGCAGGCACTCGGCGACGCGCTCCTGCTGGGCCTGCGTGATCCCCGGGAAGATCGGCAGCGACAGGAGCTCGCCCGCAGCCCTCTCGCAGACGGGCATGCTCCCCTGCCCACGCCCGTACCGGGACATGGCCGGCGTCAGGTGAAGGGGCACGGGATAGTGCACGCTCGCCCCCACCCCCTGGGCATGGAGGCTCGCCAGCACCTGGTCTCGCTCGACGACGCGCACGACATAGAGATGCCACACGTGCTCGTTGCCCGGCAGGACCACGGGCAGCCGCACTCCGGGTGTGCCGTTCAGGAGCGCGTCGTAGAACGCGGCGGCCTCGCGGCGCTCAGCGTTCCACTGGCGCAGCTCGCGCAGCTTGGCGCGCAGGACCACGGCCTGCAGCGTGTCGAGCCGCGAGTTGAACCCGACGTGCGTGTGCACGTATTTCGTCGCGCTCCCGTGGGAGCCGAGCAGCCGTACGCGTTC
>JAHEXO010000575.1 GCA_023252065.1 Nocardioides sp.
CGGGCCGAGGTGCACCACCGGATCGAGCGCGGGATGTGGGTCGTCGACGACGAGCACGCCATGGCCGAGCCGGGCCTCGACGTGGAGGCCCTCGTCGCCTACCACGTCCGCGGCGACCGGATCGACCGCGTCGTACTGATGACGGCCGAGCCGGAGGAGTAGCGGTCCTACTGGTGCCCGGCGATCCCGCGAGGCACGTAGTCGGCACCGAGGTCCGCGAGCTCGTCGTCGGTGAGCACCAGGTCGACCGCGGCCACCGCGTCGGACAGGTGCTCCGGCTGGGTGACGCCCACGATCGGGGAGGTCACCGCCGGCTGGGCGAGCAGCCACGCCAGCGCCACCTGCGCCGGCGCGACACCGCGCTGCTCGGCGAGGGCCAGGACCTTGTCGACGACCGCGGCGTCCTCGTCGCGGTACAGCGACGACCCGAACTCGTCGGTCTCCGAGCGGCTGGTCCGGGTGTCCCAGGGACGCGTGAGCCGCCCGCGCGCCAGCGGGCTCCACGGGATCACCCCGACGCCCTGGTCCTGGCAGAGCGGGAGCATCTCCCGCTCTTCCTCGCGGTAGATCAGGTTGTAGTGGTTCTGCATGGAGACGAACGGCGTCCAGCCGTGCGTCTCGGCGACGTGCTGGGCCTTGGCGAACTGCCAGGCGAACATCGAGGACGCCCCGAGGTAGCGGGCCTTGCCGGCGCGCACCACGTCGTGGAGGGCCTCCATGGTCTCCTCGATCGGCACGGTCGGGTCCCACCGGTGGATCTGGTAGAGGTCGACGTAGTCGGTCTCGAGCCGGGCCAGGCTGGCGTCGATCTCCTGCAGGATCGCCTTGCGTGACAGGCCTGCGCCGTTGGGCCCGGGCCGCATCCGGCCGTGGACCTTGGTGGCCAGCACGACGTCCTCGCGAGCGGCGTGCTTCCACAGCGACCGTCCGGTGTACTCCTCGCTCGTGCCGCCCGAGTAGACGTTGGCGGTGTCGAAGAAGTTGACGCCCGCGTCGAGCGCGGCCTTGACCGTCTCCTCCGCGAACGACTCGTCGCGGGTCCAGGGGCGGCCGACGCCGCCGTCGCCCCAGCTCATGCACCCCACGGTGATCCGCGAGACCCGGAGACCGGTGTTGCCGAGCCTGGCGTACTGCATGTGCCCTCCTCCGAGTGGGTTCCCTCCACCCTGCCACGCGGCCGTACGCGTTGCCCCGCCGCGGTCCCAGGAGGAGCCTGGGAGCCCGATCCCGCCCTGAGAGGACCGAAGCCCATGACCCGCACTGCCGTCGCCACCACCCTTGCTCCAGCCGCTCTGGGGCCCTACAGCCAGGCGATCGTCGCCCAGGGTCTGGTGTTCTGCTCGGGCATGCCCGGCATCGACCCGGCCACCGGGACGGCCCCGGAGGGGATCGAGGCCCAGACGGAGCAGGCCCTGACCAACCTCGAGGCGGTCTTGACCGCATCCGGCTCCTCGTTGTCTCACCTGGTGAGGACGACGATCTTCTACGCCGACGTCGAGGACTTCGCGGCTCTCAATGCCGTCTACGCGAGGTTCATGCCGGACCCGCCGCCGGCCCGGTCGGCGCCGGCGAACGTACGGCTCCCCCGCGGTCTGCTGGTCTCGATCGACGCCATCGCGACGGTGGACGGGGACTGAGCAAAATCCTCGTCTTCCCTGCTCAGAGGGGGTGAGGAGGGCGATCCTGGCCCGCCACCGGGAACACGTCACGCGTGCGTCTGACCGACGCACGCGTGACGCCTAGCCCCCCGGCCAAGCACGTGCATTCTAACCGCGGTGCTACGTGGTGCCGAGCCCCCCAGCTCGTGACCGATCGTAGGTGTCGCCCGAGTCAGAACGAACCATGCGGAACGAATTTGCCAGCAAACTTCCCCCGTTTGGCACATTTAGTGACCAGAAGTGCCGATCATCGGTCACAATCAGCGAATGGACTCCGCTGACGCAGCGCTGCTCAAGGAGATCGACCCGGCTCAACTGGGCGATCGGCTGCGCTCTGCGCGCGTGGCCAAGGGCTGGACCCAGACTCAGCTGGCGGGTGAGCACATCTCCGTCGGCTACGTCTCCCGCATCGAGTCGGGGCAACGGCGGCCCAACGCCACGGTCCTCGACGACATGGCCACGCGCCTCGGCGTGCCGGTCGACCACCTGCTGCGCGGTGTCACCGCACGCGAGTACGACGAGATCAAGCTGACCCTCGACTTCGCCGAGCTCTCCTTGGAGTCCGGCCAGCACATCGAGGCGGAGACGCAGGCCCGTGAGGCGCTCGACCGGGCCCTGATCGGCTCGCAGGAGGAGCTCGCCTACCGGGCGCGCTACTTGATCGCCCGCGTGCTCGAGAACGTCGGCTCCATGGACGACGCGATCCTCGAGCTCGAGCCGCTGGTCGCCGCTCGCGAAGGTGGCCTGCTGCGGATCAAGTGCGCGATCGCGCTCAG
The DNA here is from genome assembly GCA_023252065.1 of Nocardioides sp. The sequence goes on from JAHEXO010000575.1 coordinate 2,435, forward strand.
CCGTTGCTACCGCGAGTCCGGTGACTTCGTGAAGGCGACCGAGGTCGGTGAACGCGTCCTGGCCCAGCTGGCCGGCACCCCGCTCGACAGCTCCGACGAGGCCGTCCAGATGGCGGTTACCTTGGCGGCCGCCTACAACGAGCGCGGCGACTCCGGCCAGGCCGTCCGCACCTGTCGCAAGGCGATCACCAAGGCCGAGGGCATGTCCTCGCCGGTCGCCCGAGCGTCGGCGTACTGGAACGCCAGCATCTTCGAGTCACAGCAGGGGTTCGTCA
>JAHEXO010000576.1 GCA_023252065.1 Nocardioides sp.
TCGGGCTCGCCCACGCTCGCAAGAAGGCGGAAGGCCGGCAGCCCAACCCGATCCTGCAGGCACAGCACTTCGTGGCCGATACCATGGTCTTCGGCAAGGTCCGACAGCGTTTCGGCGGACGGGTGCGCTTCTTCATCTCCGGGGCCGCGGCGCTCAACCAGGAGATCGCCGAGTGGTTCAACGCCGCCGGCATCCTGATCCTCGAGGGCTACGGCCTCACCGAGTCGTCGGCCGGCTCGTTCGTCAACCTGCCCGACAACTACAAGATGGGATCGGTCGGGATGGTGTTCCCCGGCAGCGAGGTCAAGCTGGGTGAGGGCGACGAGATCCTGATCAAGGGTCCGGGCGTCATGGAGGGATACCACAACCTTCCCGAGGAGACCGCGAAGACGCTCACCGACGACGGGTGGCTCCGCACGGGTGACAAGGGCGCGGTCGACGACGACGGCTTCCTGCGGATCACCGGCCGGATCAAGGAGCTGTTCAAGACCTCCGGCGGCAAGTACATCGCCCCGCCCGCGATCGAGTCGAAGTTCAAGGCGATCTGTCCCTACGCCAGCCAGTTCGTGGTGTTCGGCAACGAGCGGAACTTCTGCGTCGCGCTGATCACCCTCGACCCCGACGCGATTGCCGAGTGGGCCAAGGAGAACGGCGTCTCCGGCGACTACTCCGAGATCGTCGCCTCGGACGCCTGCCAGAAGATGGTGGGTGACTACGTCGACGAGCTCAACAGCCGCGTGAACAGATGGGAGACGATCAAGAAGTGGAAGCTCCTCGACCACGACCTCTCGGTCGAGACCGGTGAGCTCACCCCGTCGATGAAGGTCAAGCGCAACGTCGTGGAGGACAACTACGCCGAGCTGATCGACTCCTTCTACTCCTGATCACCGCAGAGGGCACCGGGGCGCCGGTGGTTGGATGGCCTGATGCCGTCCTCGCTGCCCTCCGGCGACCCTGCGCCTGCCGACGGGTCGCTGCCGGAGACGGCCCTGGCCGAGCTGGGCAGCCGCCCGTTCGGGATCTACGTGCACGTGCCGTTCTGCACGGTCCGGTGCGGCTACTGCGACTTCAACACCTACACCGCCGCAGAGCTCGGCGACCAGCCCGGCGCCTCGCGCGCGACGTACGCCGAGGCCGCGATCGCGGAGGTGCGGCTCGCGCGGCGCGTCCTCGGCGACCGCGACCTCCCGGTGCAGACCGTCTTCTTCGGCGGCGGTACGCCGACGCTGCTCGGGGCAGGCGACCTGTCCTCGGTCCTGGCCGCCATCGCCGCGGAGTTCGGGCTCGTCTCTGGCGTCGAGGTCACCACCGAGGCCAACCCCGACAGCGTCGCCCTGTGGGACCTCCAGGCGCTGCGCGAGGCCGGCTTCACCCGGCTGAGCTTCGGCATGCAGTCGGCCGTCGACCACGTGCTCGCCACCCTCGACCGCACCCATGACCCGCTCCGGGTCCCGGCCGTCGTCGACTGGGCTCGCGAGGCGGGCTTCGAACAGGTCAGCCTCGACCTCATCTACGGCACGCCGGGGGAGTCGCTCGACGACTGGGGTCTCTCGCTGGAGACCGCACTGGCTTGCCACCCCGACCACGTGTCGGCGTACTCCCTCATCGTCGAGCCCGGCACCGCCCTCGCCCGCCGGATCACGCGTGGCGAGCTCCCGGCACCCGACGACGACGACCTCGCCGACAAGTACCTCCTCGCCGACCAGCGGCTGGGGGAGCGGGGCTTCGCCTGGTACGAGGTCTCCAACTGGGCCGTCGACCGGGCCGCCCGCTGCCGCCACAACGAGCTCTACTGGACCGGCGCCCACTGGTGGGGGGTCGGCCCGGGTGCGCACAGCCACGTCGGCGGGGTGCGCTGGTGGAACGTCATGCACCCCTCGGCGTACGCCGGGCGGCTGGCCGCCGCGATCAGCCCGGCCGCCGCGCGCGAGACGCTCGACGACGTGACCCGCCGGGTCGAGCGGGTCCTGCTGGAGATCCGGCTCCGCGACGGGCTGCCGGTCCTCGCGCTGGACGCTCATGGCCGCGGTCAGGTCGCCCGGCTGGTCGACCAGGGCCTGGTCGAGCTCAGCGCCGAGCGGCTGGTGCTGACCCTCGAGGGCCGGCTGCTCGCCGATGCGGTCGTGCGCGACCTGCTCCCCTGACGCTCATCCTCAGTCGCCGGAGGACGACCACCCGGGTGGGGCGACCAGCATCTCGAGAGACGGTGTGCGGTGCACGACTCGCCACCCTTCCTGGTGCACCAGTCCATAGGCCAGCCGATAGGAAGGAGGGAGTACCGCTATCTGGGCGTGGGTGCTGCGCACTTCCCGGTCCCACCCGGGGGCAACGGAGAGGATGTCCTCGTTCCGCGCGAGTTCAGGCACGGTGAAGGTGTCGCCGTACCCATGCATCACGAGGTCGAGCCCGGGATACTTCCACATCAGGTATCCGGCGTACGCCCAGTCGCTGAGGACCGGCGTGCCGGCCGGCAGACCGGAAAGTGCGGGGTCGACCCAGGACGGCTGCGCGGGCGCGCCAGAGGTCGTCGGGACGGCGATGGCGAGCACCGCCAGCGCGACCGTCACGGCGCCCGTGACGAGACCTAGCTCCCTGCGTCCAGGACGTGCGGTGATCTTCTGGCTGCCACGCGGTAGGGCATGTGCAGCGATGAGCGGAACCAACATGACCGCCGCAACAGGCACGGTCCGCCACG
>JAHEXO010000577.1 GCA_023252065.1 Nocardioides sp.
CGGTCTGGCCGACCCGGTCCCGGCCCAGTCCCCCAGCGTCCCGGTCGACCTGCCCAGCGCCTCGCCGTACGCCCGGGACATCACCTACCCACCCCTGTCCCCCGACCTGCCGCTGCGCTGGGTGCACACCATGCGCAACCGTCTCGCGCTCTGGACCTACCACGTGCCGCAGGACTGGACGGCGTACAGCGACGCCTCGGACACACCCCTGACCCCGCGCCAGGTCGAGCACAGCCAGGCCGTCCGGTTCAAGCCCGGGGACGAGCCGCCGATCGGGGGCTACAGCCTCTACGTGCGGACGCTGGACAACACGCTCTTCGACACCCACATGTCGGTGGCCGCCAAGAAAGCCGGGTTCGAGGAGGCGAGCGGGGTCGCCGACTTCCGCGTGCTCAAGGAGACGGGCTCGTCGGTCTACTTCGAGTACCGCGACAAGCCGAGCAACCTGCGCCGCTACAACTACTTCGAGTGGTTCGCGGTGCCGGGCGACCCCTTTGCCACGTTGCAGGTCTCGGTCGCCGGTCGGCGGATCGACGTCCCGGGTCTCAAGGCGCTGCTGAACCGCTTCTCCGACGACGTGAGCGGCACCCACGCGCCTCACCGCTCACCCAGCTCACCCAGCTCACCCAGCTCACCCAGCTCACCCAGCTCGTCGGCGACCGCGACGTCGTCGGCATCCTCGTCCGCCAGCCCGTGACGGGCCTCAGAACAGGCCGTGCGTGTGAACCCTGCCCAGCACCTGCCGGGCTGTCCGTGGGTCGGCGCCCCGGACCTGGACCCACAACAACGTGGAGGCGCTGAGCTGGACGGCGCGCTCGATGATCGACCCGGGGCAGCCGCTGAACGTGACGGTGACCGACGGGTCACCGCGCGTCTCGCGCACGGGCGTCCCCATCCGTTGACAGCTGGGGTGCAGCGGCATCGTCGCGGGCAGCTTGCTCTCGGGCAGCAGGCCGGCGAACACGCCCTGGCCCTGCGGGTCCTCGCGCCAGCCGGAGGTGTCCCCGACCGAGAGCGCCGGCTCCCCGATCGTGCTGTCCGGCGGGTTCCAGCCGTGGGTCTCGACCGAGCCGTACCAGCTGCGCGGGACGGTCACCGACAGCACGCCCTCGTCGTCGGTCACCGTCACCTCGGAGTGGGTCGAGCGCCACACGGCGAAGCCGGCGACGCCGCCGACCACGAGGAGCACGATCGCCAGGGCGACTGCCGGCCAGCGGCGTGGTGCGTGCGGCGCGACCGGCTCCGGGAGGTCGCCCTCGTCGGCCGACAGCGACGGCTTGTTGCCCGGCTGGGTGAGCTCGGCGTCGAGGGGCAGCCAGCGCTCGGGCAGAGTGCCCACGCCGGCATCGCCCAGCGACTCGCGCAGGGCCGCCACGAAGGACGGTACGTCGGGCCACCGGTCGTCGCGTTCGGCGGCGAGCGCACGTCGTACGACGTCCTCGGTGGCCCGCGGGAGTGGCCGCTCGGGGGTCGACAGGGGCGGGGGCGGCGCAGGGTTGGCGGCGGCGGACAGGGTGCCGTGTGCGTAGGGGGCGCGGCCGCTCAGCATCAGGAAGGCCAGCGCTCCCAGCGAGAACTGGTCAGCGCGCGCGTCGAGGTGCTCCCCCTGCGCCTGCTCGGGCGCGACGTACGACGGAGTGCCGGCGATCATCGTCAGTCGCGACGAGACGTCGAGCTCCTTGCCGAGCCCGAGGTCGCCGACCATCGCCCGGACGGCGGTCCCGGCGTGCTCGGGGTCGACGGTGCGGAACAGGACGTTGGCGGGCTTCATGTCGCGGTGGAGCACCCCGCGCTGGTGCAGGGCATGGAGCCCGTCGCCCACCTGGCGGATCACCTCCATCGCCTGTGGCACGGTGAACCCCTCGTTCTCGAGCCGGTCGGCGAGGGTGCCCTGGTCGGCGTACGACATCACCAGGTAGGGGCGGTCGTCGTCGAGCAGCCCGGCGTCGTAGACGGTCACGACGTGCGGCGACTCGACCTTGCGCAGGAACCGGCCCTCCTCGAGGAACCGCTGGCGGACGTGGGAGTCCTCTGTCCAGTTCTCCGCGAGCACCTTGACCGCAACCGGGGAGTCGAGCTGCTCGTCATAGGCGAGCCAGACCGTGGCGAAGCCCCCTGAGCCGATGCGCCGACGCACGGCGTAACGTCCGAGACGGGCTGGCATCGACACCCTCGGCATTATGGTGCAGGCACGAAACCGTCCTGACGGGCGGCACGGGGAAGGCGAAGGACCAGCATGACCGCAGGCGAGCTCACGCCCGACGACATCGACGACCTCGCGCGTCGGGCGCAGGAGGGCGACCGAGACGCGCTCGAGGCGTTGCTGACGGCGGTCCGCCCGCGCTGCCTCAACGTGTGCCGCGGCGTGCTCCCCTACTCCGGCGACGCCGAGGACGCCTGCCAGGAGGCGCTGATCAACATCGCCAACAAGATCGGCTCCTGGCACCGCAACGGCCGCTTCACCACATGGATGCACGTGGTCGCCGTCAACAGCGCCCGCACGACCTACCGGCGGATGAAGAACCAGGCGTTCTCCTCCGACGTGCTGCCGCTGGAGAAGCCCGACCCCCGCACCACCAGCGTGATCGCCGGCACCCGGCTCGACCTGCTCGAGGCTCTGGAGACGATCGAGAAGGACCATCCGCAGTTCGTCGAGCCACTCATCCTCCGCGACGTCTACGGCATGTCCTACG
>JAHEXO010000578.1 GCA_023252065.1 Nocardioides sp.
CATGCCCGGGCCGCCGGGCTTCGTCGTGGCCAGGACGAACCCGGAGTGATGGGCCCGGTCGAGCGCCGCGCGCGGCGCGGCTCGCTCGGCGGAGGCACTCGCCGGGTGTGCGGCGAGGCCGGCAGCAACGAGAGCAGCGGAGATGACCAGGACGCCCGAGCGTGACCTCATGCGGGCGCCGTACCCCGCGCCTCGAGGGTGAAACGTGTCACATCCGGAGCGCCGCGAGTCAGCGGCGCCAGCTGACGAGCACGCCCTCGCGCACCTCGACCGCGGTGGGCGGCTTGGGGGTGGGGTGGCCCCGCCAGTGGGCGAGCACCTCGTCGCGTCCGCGCAGGGCGACCACTCCGTCGTCGAAGCGGAGCGAGGGGTGCAGGAGCGGGCGTACGGCGGGCCAGTCCTGGCGCTCGACCAGGTCCCACACGCGGGCGGTGGGCTCCGGAAGCTCGGGCAGCTCGTGCAGCATCCGGGGCGTGCACATGCGCCACGCGTCGACCACCAGCTCGCGCATCTCCTCGTCGTCCAGCCGATCGACGTGGGCGCAGACCCACTGGTAGCGCAGGTCGGCGGTGCCGGGGAGGTAGAACGTCTCGGGATCGGCAGCCACCAGTCCGTCGCGCTCGGCCTTGGGGAAGCCGAAGCCCATCTCGGTCTCGTCGCGGCTGAACGCGACGAAGACGATCTGCTTGACCTTGAGCTTGGAGCGACCACGGACCTCGCGCTCGTAGGCCCGGGGCAGCGCGAGCCCTACCCGTCGTACGGCGTCAGCAGTGGTCACGGCGCACCTTCAGTCGAAGTCGCCGGCCGCCCGGCGGACGGGGCGCAGCAGCGCCGAGAGCTCGGCCAGCTCGTCGTCGGAGAGCGCGCCCAGCGCGAAGTCGGCGCCGACGAGGTCGCTGGTGGCGGCCTCGACCAGCGCGCGGCCGGCCTCGGTGACCTCGGCGAGCACCGCGCGCCCGTCGTCGGGGTGTGGTCGCCGGGCGACGAGGCCGTCGGCCTCGAGCCGCTGGACGATCGAGGTGATGGACGTGGGGTGCACCTGCAGCCGCTCCCCCATCTTCCCCAGCGGCAGCGACCCGCGGGAGGAGAAGCAGAGCAGCACCAGCGCCTCGTAGCGGGCGAACGTCAGCCCATGTGGCCTGAGGATCGCGTCGAGCCGCCCCAGGACGAGCTGCTGGACCCGCATCAGCGAGGTCACCGCGTGCATCGCGGGCACGGCGTCCCAGTGCCGGCCCCACTGCCGCGCTGCCTCGTCGATGGGGTCGAACGGCAGCGGTGGCATGCGCCGCAGCGTAGTGGGGTGGGCCGACGTCGCGAACCCGCCGAGTCGGCGTCAGAGGGCGGCGAGCAGGGTCTCTGCGGCGGCGTAGGGGTCCGACTCCCCCGCCGCGACCGCCGCCGCGAGCTCGTCGAGCTCCGAACGACCGTGGACGTCGCCCCAGCGCTCGCGGAGCGCGGTGACCGCGATCGCCTCGATCTCGTCGCGGGCGCGTCGAGTACGACGTCCGGCGAGCTCGCCGGACGACTCCAGCCAGGCGTGGTGCCGGTCGATCTCGGCGACCACCTCGTCGAGCCCCTCGCCCTTCGAGGCGATGGTCTTCACGATCGGTGGACGCCAGGAGCCCTCGGGGCGCTCGGCCAGAGCGAGCATCGACCGGAGCTCGCGACGCAGGGTGTCGGCGCCGTCGCGGTCGGCCTTGTTCACGACGTAGACGTCGCCGATCTCGAGGATCCCCGCCTTCGCGGCCTGGATCCCGTCGCCCATCCCGGGGGCGAGCAGCACGAGGGTGGTGTCGGCGAGCCCGGCCACCTCGACCTCGCTCTGGCCGACCCCGACGGTCTCGACCAGGACGACGTCGCAGCCGGCCGCGTCGAGCACCCGGATCGCCTGCGGCGTGGTCCACGACAGGCCGCCGAGGTGGCCGCGTGAGGCCATCGAGCGGATGTAGACCTCCGGGTCGAGGGCGTGGTCCTGCATCCGCACCCGGTCGCCGAGCAACGCACCGCCGGAGAACGGCGACGACGGGTCGACCGCGAGCACCCCGACCCGACGCCCGGCCGAGCGGAGCTCGCCGACGAGCGCGGAGGTCGAGGTGGACTTGCCGACGCCCGGTGACCCCGTGATCCCGATGACCTGCGCATGCCCGGCGTGCGGGGCCAGGGCCGCCATCACCTCGCGCAGCAGGGGTGACTGGTCCTCGACGAGCGAGATCAGCCGCGCGACCGCGCGCGGGTCCCCGTCGCGAGCGCGGGAGACCAGCGCGGAGACGTCTCCCGTCCCGCGGCGTCGGGTCACGCCGTACCTCAGGCCGGGACGCGCACGATCAGGGCATCGCCCTGGCCGCCGCCGCCGCAGAGGGCGGCCGCGCCGATGCCGCCACCGCGGCGCTTGAGCTCGAGCGCCAGGTGGAGCACGATCCGGGCGCCGGACATCCCCACCGGATGGCCGAGCGCGATCGCCCCACCGTTGACGTTGACCTTGGACTCGTCGAGCCCCAGCGCGCGGGTCGAGTCGATGCCGACCGCCGCGAACGCCTCGTTGAACTCGACCAGGTCCAGGTCGGCGGGCGTGATGCCCTCCTTGTCGCAGGCGAGCTTGGTCGCGTTGGCCGGCTGGAGCTGCAGGGTCGAGTCGGGGCCGGCGACAATGCCGTGGGCACCGATCTCGGCCAGCCACTCCAGGCCC
>JAHEXO010000579.1 GCA_023252065.1 Nocardioides sp.
CGTTGCGCACCCCTCCGGCCCACGGCTCCGCGCCGTCGACGGTCCACAGGTGGGTCAGCAGGGCGGGCGAGGCGACGGCCTGGCCCCGCCCACGGGCGATGAGGCTCCAACCGGTGTGCCTGGCCGGGTCGAGGTCGTCGACCTCGAAGACGACCTGGGTCGGGCGGACGAGCTCGGACAGGACCCCGAACGGTGACGTGCGGAAGACGATGAGATCGGCCACGCAGGCGTAGCTGACGGGGAAGATCTGAGGACCGTGACCGGCGTTCCAGCCGATGCGTCCGATGTCGCGGGACTCGAGGAGCGTCTGGCACTCGTCGGGCGTGAGGTCGACGTAGTTGATCCTCCGGCTCGACCGTTGCGCGTGGAGTGGGCCGGGGCGCTCGGGCCCCACCAGGTGTCCGGACATCGTCGTCTCACGTTCCCGTCGTCTGCTTGTCCGGGGTCCGCCGGTACGGCCGGTGGACGCCTTGGGTCCCACCTCGTGCGGCCGGTCGGCCGAGCTCGGCGGCGGAGAGGGCGCGGGGCTCGGGGGTCGTCGCCAGCAGCATGGTGCGGCACCGGTCGAGCTCGGCCCGGACGCGGGCCAGCTCGGTGCGAAGCTCGAGGACGTGGACGAGGTTTTCGCCGATGCTCCGCGCCCAGGCGTCGACGGCGCGCCAGTCGGCGCACCACGTCATCGGGATCGTCGACGCGATGTCGTGCTGGTCCTCGCCCGTCCCGAGCCTCCTGGCCCGTCCCGGCCCGGCGGCCACGGGGCGCTCGGCGTCGACCGGTCGCGGCCTGCCGCCGTTCCAGTGGCTGACCCGCAGGTGATGGACGTCGACGACGAGGTCGAAGCCGTTCGTCGTGGTGACGGCGACGCTCGGGCGGCAGGCCACCCGGTGACCTGCTCGGGTGAGCTCGTCGGCGACGGCGGCCGCGATGGCCTCGTCGATTCCGGCCGTCGTGGCGGCAAAGGACGGCGTCGACGGTACCTCTGGGGCGGTGGCGTCCCGATCGCCGGGTGCGGCGGACGCCGGACCAGTGGTCTCCTCGGGCGGCTGCGGGGTGGAGTACGTGATGAGGACGGTGCACATGGTGCTCTCCTGGTCCAAGCCGCCGGGTGCGGCGCTGCGTCGATGGTGCGCGTGTGGGGCCGGTGCGGGGTACGGCCGAAGGTCGCGCCACCCGAGGGACCAAGGTCCTGAACCGGACAGGACCGATGCACCTGCCGCGCCGGCGGACCACGGCGCAGGCTGGGGTGAGAGGTGAGCACCATGGACGAGACGACACGCCCGGATGGCGGACCCACGGCCGGCGGTGCCACACGGCCGGCAGCACGCGACGGGGCGGGACCCGAGGCGCGCGAGTCCGGGCGAAGTGGCCGGATCGTCGTCGGGGTTGACGGCTCGAAGCAGAGCCGTGTCGCACTGCGGTGGGCCTGTGCCGACGTGCACGCCAAGGGTGACGCGGTCGTCGCGGTCGCGGTGTGGCACCTCTACCCATTGGCGCCGCCCGAGCATGTCGGGGCGTCGCCCTGGTGGTTCACGACCGACCCGCAGGAGGCCACTGCGGTCTACCTCGGGGAGGTCGTGGACGAGGTCGCGGCGGACTTCCCGGACGTTGTCGTCGAGCAGCAGGTGCTCTCCGGCCACGCCGCAGAGGAGCTCATCCACCTGTCCGCTGCGGCGGAGGAGGTCGTGCTCGGGGCGACGGGCAGCGGCGGCTTCGCCGGGATGACCCTCGGCTCGACCAGCCGGGCGGTGCTCGAGCACGCGCTCAGCACGGTGGTCCTCGCGCGCTGAGGCTGCTGGGACGACGAGCTGCTCAGACGGGCGCGGGGCTGGTGACCTGCCAGCTCCCGTCGGCCGAGCGGTGCGCGAGCCCCCGTGCTGCGAATGCCTCGAGCCACCCCTCAATGGGCCACCATCCCCAGCGCTCGGCGAACCGGTTGGCGTTCGCGACGATGTCGTGGACGTGCTGCACCGGGGGAGACGAGGTCCGGTGGTGCTGGTGGAAGGCCCGGGCGCCACCCACCCACAGGAGGCGCCCCTCGGCGGCGCCGAGGCGCTGCCCGAAGTCCGTGTCCTCGCCCCCGTAGCCGACGTAGCGCTCGTCGAAACCGCCCACGGCGCGCCAGTCGCGCACCGTGACCGCGAAGGACAACGACCAGAAGAGACGCAGGTCGTCGGCCGGGAGCACGTCGTCGGGGGACAGGACGGGACGAGCCGGGTGCGGGTCGGCGAGTCGGGCCAGGGCCTCGAGCCCGAGGTCGCGGTAGTCGTGGCCGTCCGTCGCGGGCGGGAGGTAGGTCACCTCGCCGGCAAGGACCACCGGGGCGTCGAGGCCGGCCGAGCCGACGTCGGGACGGGCCGCCCCGCGGTCGCGGCTGCCCGCGGTCGCCAGCACCGCGGCATACCGCTCCAGGAGCCGCGGCGAAGGGATGCAGTCGACGTCGAGCAGCACGACGCGGTCGGCGCCGGCCCGGGCGGCGACGTCGACCCCGAGGTTGCGGGCGGCGGCCAGGGGCAGGTGGCCGTCCCGGACCGGTGTGGCCGCCACGTGGACCTCCCAGTCGCCCGCCTGCGCGCGGGCGACGGCCTCGACCCGCGGGTCATCCATCGCGACGACGACGTGGGCATCGGGGAGGCGGCTCTGCTGGCGCAGGCCCCACACCTGGCGCTCGAGGTGCTCGTGACGGC
>JAHEXO010000580.1 GCA_023252065.1 Nocardioides sp.
AAGCCGAAGCCGCGGTTCGGCCATGCAACCCGGGCGATGCTGGCCTCCGACGCCCACGCGGTGACGCTGCTGGGGTGCTACCACCCCTCGCAGCACAACACCTTCACCGGCCGGCTGACGCCCGCCATGCTCGACGACGTGCTCGGCTCTGCCCGCGACCTCGCCGGCGTCTCCCTATAGTCGTGGCGCCGGGAGCCCCCGTATCCCAACCGGTAGAGGAAGCCGCCTTAAAAGCGGTTCAGTCTGGGTTCGAGCCCCAGCGGGGGCACCGCAGACCCCCGAGCCTCGGGGAAGCCGTCGGGCGGCCGGGTGCCGCCGCGCGGATGTCAGCCGAACTGGGCGAAGTAGGGCTGCGAGATCTTGCCGAAGTTGAACTTCGTGAACTGGCCACCCACCGCGATCCGGCCCGTCGCCGGGTCGGACGCCATCGAGAAGGCGCCGAGGTTGGAGTTCGCCTGCGGTGCCCAGGAGAGCAGGTTGCCGCTCATGTCGACCGAGATCATCTTCTGACGCTGCACGCTGCCGTCCAGGCATGCGCCGTGGGCGCCGGTCCGAAGGGTCGAGCAGACGTTCGTGAAGTGCCCACCGGCGTAGATCGTGCTGCCGAGCACGGTCACGGCCTGGAAGCCGCCGTCCGCGGTGAGGATCCACTGCTGACTGCCGTTGAGCCCCGTGGCCACGAGGTGTCCGCCCGATCCGTCAGCGGCGGCGTAGACGTTCGTCGACGTCGCCGTCACACTCATGACCCGGTAGCCGATGGGCGACGTCCAGCCGGCCGGAAGCGCGCCGGTGGTGGGGTCGATCGAGGCCAGGTAGCGGCCACGCCACAGGCCGTTCATCGAGTTGAAGTCGCCGCCGACGTAGATCCTGTTGTTGGCGGCGTACAACGTCCGCACGGTGTCGGACGGGACGGCGTTGAACGCGGTCCTGAGAGCACCGGTCTGACTGTCGAAGGCCGCGAGGCGAGGCTTCGACTGCCCGTCGGCCACCGCGAAGCTGCCGCCTGCGTAGACCGTCGAGCCGCTCACGGTCAGGGCCTTCACGCCTCCGCCCGTCGCGGTCGCGGTGAACTGCGCGTTCACGCCTCCGGTGCCGGTGGTGGCCACGCGCGCGATGTTCGCGTGGTTGGCGCCACCGACCTTGCCGAAAGTACCGCCGATGTAGGTCGCCGAATCCGTGACGGCCAGGGCGGACACAGCACCGTTGGTGTTGGGGTTCCAGGGCAGGACGGTCCCGGTGTTCTCGTCGATGGCCGCCACGTGGTTCCGGGTGATCGACTGGCCGTTCTGGATCGCGGCCGTGAAGTTCCCGCCGACGTAGACCACGCCGTTGTGGTAGGCCACGGCGTTGACCTGCCCGTTGAACGAGGCGGTGTGGTCCGGCACGTTCGTGATCCCGGCCGCGAGTGCGGCCGGCATCGCCGCCTGCGAGACGCCGAGCGCGAGCGCCACCCCGGCCATGAGTCTGAGCGCTTTGGCTCCGGAAACCACCACGTTGTTCCCCCCGAACTCGAAACGGCTGCCGTTTCGAGGGTAACCAGGGCGTCGGGGTGCACCTCATCAAATTGAGCGATCAATGGGCGAGCGACCCGGAGGTGGAGGAGTCCTCACGCGGGCGGTGACGACGCGAGGGTCTGCAGCTCGTCGAGCCAGCCGTCCTCCGACGGCCAGGCCGACCGCATCAGCCAGGTGACGCCGACGGCCGCGAACTCCTCCGCCGGTACGCCGGGTGCCCACTGCGCGACGAGGTCCCACCCGTCGCCGGGGTGCTCGCCGACGTACGCCGCCAGGTCGGTGGGGGACAGGAAGGGGTCGGCGATCGGGACGTAGCCGTCCCACCGCTTCGCGCGCGCCAGCGGACGAGTGTGCGGTGCCCGGCCCGCGACCCAGATCGGGATCCGTGGCCGCTGCACCGGGAGCGGACGCACCGACGCCTCGACGTCGAGGTGGTTGCCGTGGTGGGAGACCCGACCGTCGCCCAGCAGGCCGCCGAGCACGGTCAGGGCTTCGTCGGTGATCTCCGCACGCACCTGGTAGGACGGCTCGTCGCCGAAGTCGGAGAAGTCGAGGTCCGGCGGGTCACCGAGGCCCACGCCCAGGATCGCTCGGCCGCCGCTGAGGTGGTCGAGCGTGGTCAGGTGCTTGGCCACCAGCTGCGGCCGACGGCGCGACAGGGGCGTGACCATGGTGCCGAGCCGCACCCGCTCGGTCTCCTGGGCAATGGCGCCGAGCAGCACCCAGGGGTAGTGCGCGTCGACCGCGCCGTCCCAGCTGAGGTGGTCCCAGAGGAAGAAGCCGTCCCACCCCGACGCCTCGGCGCGGGTCGCGAGGGCCACCACCGCGGCCGGGTCGGTGAACGGCGGCACACTGAGCCCGAATCGCATCTCGCGAACCTAACAGCGGCCACCGACGGTCCTCGGCGCCCGAGCGCTCGGGACCGCTCCGGTTCGAAGGGGGGAATCGGTAGGATCTGCAGCAGCGGTCCGTCAGAGCGACGGCCGTGGCGGCCTCCGAGGAGAGACCATGCAGAGCAACAACCCCGTCTTCCGCAACTCCGACGAGTTCAACGGACGCGCCAACGCGTACGGCAACCAGGTGTACGACGGAAGCGGCACCGCGACGCCGGGCTACGGCCAGGCGCCGGTCACCGACCCTTCCACCTGGAGCACCGGCACACCCACCC
>JAHEXO010000063.1 GCA_023252065.1 Nocardioides sp.
GGGGCCGGCCGGGTTCGGCAAGACGACGCTGCTGGCGGCATGGGCCGAAACGGCTGAGGCTGCGGGTCGCCGCGTCGCCTGGGTGTCCCTGGAGGAGACCGAGCGGCAGCCCGCGTCGTTCTGGACCTACGTCGTCACCGCCCTCGACGGCGCCGCGCCGGGCGTGGGCCTCGGCGTACTGCCGCTCCTGCAGGCTCCGCAGCCACCGATGCAGGCGGTGCTGGCGACCCTCCTCAACGAGCTCGGTGCCCTGACCGTCGGCGTCGACCTGGTCCTCGACGACTACCACCTCGCCGACGGGCCCGAGATCGCCGGCGACGTCGCGTTCCTCGTCGAGCACCTCCCGCCTCACGTCCACCTGGTGATCAGCACGCGCGCCGACCCCGCCCTGCCCCTGGCCAGGCTGCGGGCGCGCGGCGAGCTGGTCGAGATCCGCGCCGCCGACCTGCGTTTCACGCTCGCCGAGGTCACGGCCTACCTCAACGACGTCGCCGGTCTCGACCTCGACGCCCCCGAGATCGCCACTCTGGAGGGCCGGACCGAGGGCTGGATCGCCGCTCTGCAGCTCGCCGCCCTCTCGCTGCAGGGGCGTGCGGACGCAGCCGGGTTCATCGCCGGCTTCGCCGGGGACGACCGCTACGTCGTGGACTACCTCGTCGAGGAGGTCCTCGCTCGCCAGCCCGACGACGTACGGACGTTCCTGCTCCTCACCTCGATCCTCGCCCGGCTCAACGGCTCCCTCTGCGACGCCGTCACCGGCGGCACAGCCGGCAAGGCGGTGCTCGACTCGCTCGAGCGCGCCAACCTGTTCGTAATCTCCCTCGACGACAGCCGCCAGTGGTATCGCTACCACCACCTCTTCGCCGACGTCCTGCGCGCCCACCTGCTCGACGAGCGGCCCGGCGAGATAGCCGGCCTCCACCGGCGGGCGGCCGCCTGGTACGCCGCTGCCGGCGAGCCCGTGCCCGCCGTCCGGCACGCCCTTGCGGCCGGAGACGTCGAGCAGGCGGCGGACGTGGTGGAGCGCTCGGTCATCGACCTGTTGCGACAGCGGCAGGAAGCCACCGTCCGCGGCTGGCTCGACGACATCCCGTACGACGTGGTGCAGCGCCGCCCGGTCCTGGCGATCGGCCTGATCGGGGCGCTGATGTCGAAGGGCGACCTCGAGACCGTCGAGGGTCGGCTCGATGACCTCGAGCGGCTGTTGGCCGACCCGCCGGCAGACCTGGTGGTGCTCGACGAGGCCGAGCTGGCGCGGGTGCCCGGGGCGATGGAGACGTACCGAGCGGCCCTCGCGCTGGTCGCCGGCGACCCGGTCGGCACCACCGCCCACGCCGACCTGGCGATCGAGAGAGCCGCCCCCGGCGACGACCTCACCGTCGCGGCCGCATCGGCCCTGGCGGCGCTCGCCTCCTGGGGAGGCGGAGACCTCGAGGCCGCCCACCGTGGTTACTCCGTCGCCGTCAAGCGCCTCGAGCGTGCGGGCAACATCTCGGACGTGCTCGGCTGCTCGATCACCCTCGGCGACCTCCGCATCACCCAGGGGCGGCTCGGCGACGCCCTGCACATCTACGAGGACGCGCTCCGGCTCGCGGCCGCCCACGAGGTCGACGGACCTCTTCGCGGGACTGCAGACATGGTCGTGGGGCTGAGCCAGATCGCCTTCGAGCGCGACGATCTCGCGGTCACGGCGGCCCATCTCCGACGCGTGGACGAGCTGGGCGAGCGCCTCGGGCTGCCCCAGCTCCCCTACCGGTGGCGGGTCGCCCGCGCCCGGCTGCGCGAGGCAGAAGGAGACGTGGCGGGTGCGGTGGCCCTGCTCGAGGACGCCGACCGGGTCTACGTCGGTGACTTCGCCCCGAACGTGCGTCCGGTGGCGGCCCAGCGGGCTCGGGTGCTGCTGGCGCAGGGCCGGGTCGACGAGGCCCTCGACTGGGCACACCGGCAGCACCTCGGGCCGGACGACGACCTGGCCTACCTCCACGAGTACGAGCACGTCACCCTGGCCCGGATCCTGATGCAGCGACCCGTTGGATCCGGCGATCCGGGCGACGCCGTCCGGCTGCTCGACCGGCTCCGCCTCGCAGCCGAAGCGGGTGGGCGGACCGGCACCCTGATCGAGATCCTCGTCCTGCAGGCGCTGGCGCACGGGCAGCATGACCCACCCGAGGCTCTGCGCTCGCTGGAGCGGGCACTCCGGCTGGCCGAGCCCGAGGGCTACGTGCGGGTCTTCGTCAGCGAGGGCGCGCGGATGGCTCAGCTGCTGGACAGCCTCGCGCGTCGTGAGCCTTCCTGGCGCTATCCCTTGCTCCTGCTCGCGCGGTGCGACGGGAGGCCGACCGACCAGGTGGAGCAGGGTCTCCTCGACCCCTTGAGCGAGCGCGAGCGGGACGTGCTCCGGCTCCTCGCGACCGACCTCGACGGGCCCGAGATCAGCCGCCGGCTCTTCATCTCCCTCAACACCGTGCGGACGCACACCAAGAACATCTACGCCAAGCTCGGCGTCAACAGCCGTCGGGCGGCGGTCACCCGGGCCGGCGAGCTCGGGCTGCTCTGAAGAGCCCGGCTGGCACGAGATCCGCCTCCAGGGGCGCCTCCACCCTCGATATGCAGCCCGCTTCGAGGGGATGACGCTCACCACCGGTGACGGCCACACCCTGCTCGCAGAGTGCGTCGTCGACCAGGCCGCGCTGCACGGCCTGCTGCAGCAGCTTCGCGACATCGGGCCCGCCCCTGGCCTCGGTCTGCCAGGTCGAGGTCGACGTCGAGGCGCGCCCCGCCACATCACCGACACCACGCGCGCACAGCCGCTGTCGGCCGTCGTGCCTAGCATCGGAGCCATGACCGCACCCACGCCCTACCTCCACCTGCCTGGCACAGCCCGGGAGGCCCTGACCTTCTACGCCGACGTGTTCGGCGGCGGCGTGCAGCTGCACACGTTCGAGGAGTTCGGCAGGGACGACGGTCCGCAGGACGCCATCGCCCACGGCTATCTCACCGACGGGCCGGTGGGCCTCTTCGCAGCCGACGTGGCCGGTGACGAGGCGACGTTCCGGAGCGAGGGCCTGATGTGGTCGTTGCTGGGTGCGGCCGAGCCGGCCACCCTGCAGGCGTGGTTCTCCCGGCTCTCCGAGGGTGGCCGGGTGGTCGATGACTTGCAGGCCCGGCCCTGGGGCGCGTCCGACGGACAGGTCGTCGACCGGTTCGGGCTCCACTGGCTGGTCGGTTTCGAGGGCGACGACGAGAGCTGACTCGTCGCCGCCCCTCGTCCGGTCAGGCCGCGGGCGTCGGCGTACCGGTCTGGGCGGTGAAGCCGACGCTCTCCTCGGACGGCATCAGGATCCACAGGATCGGGTAGACCAGGATCTGGCTGCCGGGCACGACGAAGAGGAGCAGCACGAACAGGAGCCGGGCGGTCCAGGGGGCGAGGCCGAAGCGGCGGCCGAGTCCGGCGCACACACCGCCCAGCACTCGCCGGTCGCGGGACCGGACCAGTCCGTGCTGGGCGAAGCTCTGGCGGATGTCGTTCATGGTGGTGCACGTCCTTGTCTTGGTCTAGCGGTTGGTGTCAGGGCCTTTCCCTGACATCTCCACTCTGCGCTTCTCGGGCACCGGTCCACATCGGGTGCTGCCCTGACTCGTCCCTGTGCTTTGCGCCGCGGCGCCTCAGGGGTGTGGTGAGGGGCCGGCCCTGGCCGGATCTGCCCAGTGGTCCCGGGGTCCGATGCCCTTCGCCCCGTGAGTTCGCGCAGCTTGCCTGGAAACGTGGGCAGGGCCCTAGTGAAAGGACCCACGGTGACCATCACCATGTTCGATGCGTTGGATGCTCTCTCCCAGGAGGAGCCCCCTCACGAGCACCAGTGCGGTGAGCACGACGACGTCTGCGACGACACGTGTCCGATCGCGTCGGCGGTGATCTCGGCAGAAGGTCTGGAGTGACGCTGCGGCCCGCCGGGCCGTGCCCGGGGTGTGAACCCCGCTCTGCTTGATGAAGTCCTTGCCCGGGCCGCCGATGATGAAGTCCTTGCCCGGGCCGCCGATGAGGAAGTCCTTGCCGGGGCCGCCGTAGAGCGTGTCGGGACCGGCATTGCCGCACAGCGTGCCCTTGCCGCTGTGGCCCTTCAGGACGTCCGCGCCGCCGAGCCCGACGAGGACGTCGGCGCGGGGCGTGCCGATGATCCGGTCGGCTGCGCTGCTCCCGAACTGGGTGGCCAGCTTGTGGTTGCAGGACGGTGTCGGCGTGCCGCGGAAGGCCCTGAGCGCGACGTCGTACGTCGCGCGGTGGACGGTGCGGCCCACGATGACCCGGCCGCGGGGGGTGATCCCCACGCCGATCGACCGGCGGCCCTGCTGCCGGCGGCGCGCGCCCTCCTCAACCAGCGGCGGCGGCGCGGGGAGTCCTCCTGGGCCGGCGGCGCCGGCTCGGGCTAGCGTGGCGGGATGGATCGGGAGCGCGCACAGGAGTGGCTGGACCGGTACGTCGCGGCGTGGAAGTCCTACGACGCCGTGGCGATCGGGTCGCTGTTCAGCGACGACGTCTCCTACCGCTTCTACGCCTTTGC
This sequence comes from Nocardioides sp., assembly GCA_023252065.1. The sequence continues at coordinate 4,563 of JAHEXO010000063.1, forward strand.
CGAGCCGGTGGTCGGCCGGGCCGCCGTGGTCGCCTCGTGGCTGGGGGACTCCGAGACCAGCACCGCGTCCACCCGGGACGCGCCCGGCACCTACGACGCGTCGTACGCCCCGGTGGCGGTGGACGGTGACGTCGTGGTGGCGACCGGGACGTCGACGTACTACGACGAGCCCGGCGGGCAGGTGACCCAGGTGTTCGACAACTGCTTCGTGATGAGCTTCGACGACGGCGGGCGGTGCCGCGCGTTCACCGAGTACTACACCAAGCGTCCCTGAGTACTGCGTTGAGTCAATGAGCACGTGCGGGCTCATGGAGGCAGTACTCGCGGAGGAGGTTCGGCGCCCCTTGGTTTCGAGACGCGCGCAGAGCGCGCTCCTCAACCAGCAGGCGGCGGAGGTCCCTCGAGCAGCGGGGCGGCGGGCTGAGTGGCTCTTCCTAGGATCGAGCGCATGGTGCAGGCACTGGTCGCCCGGGAGGCTCGCGGATCGCTGAGGGTCGAGGAGGTCACGCTCCGCACCCTCGGGGAGCACGACGTGCGGGTCCGGGTCGCCGGTGTGGGGGTGTGCCACTCCGACCTGTCGATGGTCGACGGCACGCTGCGCCCGTCGTACCCGCTCGTGCTCGGGCACGAGGCGTCCGGCGTCGTGACCGAGGCGGGAGCCTCGGCGGGGGTCGAGGTCGGCAGCCGCGTCGTCCTCAACTGGGCCGTGCCGTGCCGCACCTGCTGGCACTGCACCCACGGTGAGCCGTGGCTGTGCTCGACGATCGAGGGCACCACCGGCTCGCCGGGCGGCACCCTGGCCGACGGCTCGCCGTTCCAGGCCTGCCTCGGCCTGGGCGCCATGGCCGAGGAGGTCGTCTGCCCGGCCGACGCGGTGGTGCCTGTCCCAGACGGCGTACCCCTCGAGGAGGCCGCCCTGCTCGGCTGTGCCGTCCTCACCGGAGTCGGCGCCGCCACCAACGCCGCCCAGGTGAAGCCCGGCGACTCGGTGCTGGTGATCGGGCTCGGCGGGGTCGGGCTGTGCGCGGTCCTGGGCGCGCGGCTGGCCGGGGCGAGCCGGATCATCGCCGTCGACACGTCGCCCGGGAAGGAACCGCTGGCCCGCGCCGCCGGCGCGACGGACTTCCTCGAGGCCGCGCCCGACCTGCCCAAACAGGTGCGCGCACTCACCGAGGGCCGCGGCGCCGATCGGGCCCTGGAGTGCGTAGGTCAGGCTGCGACGATCCGCACCGCGTGGTCGTCGGTACGCCGCGGCGGGACCTGCGTGGTCGTCGGCGTCGGGCCGGCGGACCAGCAGGTGAGCTTCAGCCCGCTCGAGCTGTTCCACTTCTCGCGCACCCTGACCAGCACCGTCTACGGCAACAGCGACCCCGCGGCCGACATCCCGGCCCTGGCCGACCACGTCGTCGCCGGACGACTGGACCTCGCGTCGCTGGTGACCGACCGGGTGGGGCTGGACGGCGTACCGGAGGCGTTCGACCGGATGCGACGCGGCGAGGGCGGCCGCTCGCTGGTCGTCTTCGGCTGAGATCCGTGGTTGGCTGCGCCTGACCGGAAATCTCGGAGGAGGCAGGAATGACGGAGCCGTTCGACCGGCTGCTGGACCGCTATGCCCAGCTCGTGGTGCGGGTGGGGGTGGGCGTGCGCCCTGGGCAGGAGGTCGTCATCAACTGCCTGCCCGAACAGGCCGAGGCCGCCCGGGCGCTGGCCGACGAGGCCTACCGGGTCGGCGCCAGCCGGGTCGAGATCATGTACGTCGACCCGCACCTGCAGAAGGCGCAGGTGCTGCACGCGCCGGAGGAGATGCTGGGGCGGACCCCGGACCACCGCCTCCAGCAGGTCCGCGCCTGGGGCGAGGCGAAGCCGGCGCTGATCAGCCTGACCGGCAACCCGTTCCCGTCGCTCATGGAGGGGCTCGACCCCGACCGCCTGGCCCGGTCGCAGCCGATCGACCTGATGGCCGAGGTGCTCCCGGTCGTGACCGGCGGCACCGTGGCCTGGACCGTCGTCGGCGCGCCGACCAAGGGCTGGGCCGACAGCGTCGGCGTGTCCGACGTGATGGCCCTGTGGGACGCCGTCGCGGTGGCGATGCGCCTCGACCAGGCAGACCCCGTCGCGGCCTGGCGCGCGCACATCGACAAGCTCAAGCGGCGCGCGGAGATCCTCAACGGCCACGCGTTCGACCGGGTCCGCTATCGCGGTCCCGGCACCGACGTCACGCTCGGGCTCGCGCCCCAGTCACTGTGGGTGGGCGGGTCGCTCGAGACCGTCGACGGCACCGAGTTCGTCCCGAACATGCCGACCGAGGAGGTGTTCTTCGCTCCCGACTGGCGGCGCGCGGAGGGCACCGTGTCCACCACCGCGGCGTTCTTCCTCAGCTCGATGGGGGCGATGGTCGAAGGGCTCCGGCTCGACGTCCACGACGGAGCGATCACCGGCGTCAGCGCAGACCGCGGCGAGGTCGAGGTGCAGAAGCAGTTCGAGCTGATCCCGCGGTCACGCCACTTCGGCGAGGTGGCGATCGTCGACCAGGACTCCGCGGTCGCGCGGACCGGGCTGGTCTACAAGGACATGCTCTTCGACGAGAACGTCGGCTCCCACATCGCCTGGGGCATGGGCTACCCCTCGTCCTTCCGCGGTGCCCTCGAGCAGTCGGCGGAGGACCGGATCAGCTCGGGGCTCAACCAGGCCTCCACCCACGTCGACATCGTGATCGGCAGTCCCGAGGTGCAGATCGACGGGATCCACGCCGACGGGTCGGTGGTCCCGGTCACCCGGGGCGACGAGTTCGTCCTCACCGACTGAGGTCGCCGTTCCGGATCGGCCGGCCGGTCAGCGCCGCCAGACGAAGACCTCTTCCCAGTCGTAGGCGTCACCGGCCACCAGGTTGGTCGCGTAGGACTCGTAGACCAGGCTGCGGCCGTCTCCGCTGAGGGCGACGCCGGTGCTGGCGCTCCAGTTGTTGCTGCCGGTGCCGTCGGACGCCTGGGAGGCACGGGTCACGGTGCCGGTCGCGAGGTCGGCGACGAACGCGTCCGGGTCGGCGGTGTCACCGGCCGCCAGGTCGGTGGCTTCGGACCCGAAGCCGACGTAGCGGCCGCTGCGCGACAGCGATGGTAGGAACGAGTTCCCGTCCGCGGGTACGCCGGCACCCGGCGACGACACCAGCGTGAGGTCGCCGGTGGCGAGCGTCTTGCGATAGATCTGGGCCGCCTGGCCGTCGGAGCCGGGGATCTTCGTCGCGCACGTCGAGAACGCGACGTACCGCCCGTTGCCCGAGATCGCCGGGCGACCGGCGCTGCCGGCCGGGAAGGGCTGGCAGGGCGGCGCGTCCGGTTCGTGCCAGAAGCGCGTCGTCCTGGCCGTCACGGTGTTGCGGACCCACAGGTCGTTGGCGTCGCCGAAGGTCACCCGGGTGCCGTCGTCCGACACGTCGCCGACCAGCACCGACGGCGTGACGTCCTTGCCGGTGGGCGTGAGTGACATCTGCCGGGTCCACCCGCGGGCGAGCGAGTGCAGGTAGACGTCCTCGCGCCGGTCGCCGTCACGAGGGCCGAAGGCACCGAAGGTCTGGAAGGTGACCCGCTGCCCGTTGCCCGACAGCACCGGGAAGAAGCTGTTCTGGCGGCGCTGCTTCCCGTGCGAGTCGACCGACACGACCCGGACCTTGCC
>JAHEXO010000064.1:0-5937 GCA_023252065.1 Nocardioides sp.
GTCGAGGGCGAGCCGGGTGGTCCGGCAGGGGCCGACCCTCAGCCCGGTCCGTCGGACGACGACGTCGACGGTGTCCTCCACCATCCGGCGGTAGGTGGTGAGCTTGCCGCCGACGACCGTCACGACCCCCGAGCGGGAGGTCAGCACGGCGTGCTTGCGGGAGAGGTCGGCGGTGGCGCCGTCGGCGCAGAGCAGCGGCCGCAGCCCGGCGAAGGAGCCGGCGACATCGGCACGGGTGAGCGGCCGGGCCAGACCAGACGACGCGGTGGCGAGCAGGAAGTCGATCTCCTCGGCCGACGGCACCGGTACGTCGGGCTGGTCGCCGTCGACGGGCACGTCGGTGAGGCCGACGTAGACGAGTCCGTCGGACTGGGGCAGGACGTTGACGAACTGGGCGTGCCCTCCGGGCACCGGCAGCGTGAGCGCGGCCTGGAGGCCCGGCACCGTCCCGGGCCGGAGCACGAGGTGGGTGCCGCGGCTGGGCCGGAGCTCCACGTCGTCGACCAGCCCGCCGGCCCAGACACCGGCGGCGTTGACCACCGCGCGGGCCGAGACCTCGACGGTCTGCCCGGTCAGCTCGTCACGCAGCACGGCCCGGTCACCGGTCAGCTCGACCGCCCGGGCCCGGGTGCGCAGGTCGGCCCCCAGGCGAGCAGAAGTCCGGGCGATGGTCGCCACGAGGCGGGCGTCGTCCTCGAGCTGGCCGTCCCAGGAGAGCAGGGCACCGCGGATGTCACCCCGCAGGCCGGGGGCGAGCAGCCGGGCCTCCGCGGCAGAGATCCTGCGCGAGCGGGGGAGCGTGCGGCCGCTCGTGCGGGCGGCGATCCGCAGCAGGTCGCCGGCGCCGATGCCGGCCCGCAGGAGCGCGGCCAGCTGGTGGCCGGCCGCGCCGGCCAGGGGCAGCACCATCGGCAGCGGCCTGGTCAGGTGCGGCGCCGTGGTCTCGAGGAGGATGCCGCGCTCGACAGCACTCTCGTGGGCGACGCCGACCTGTCCGGTGGCGAGGTAGCGCAGGCCGCCGTGGACCAGCTTGCTCGACCAGCGCGACGTACCGAAGGCGAGGTCGTGGGCGTCGACCGCGAGCACGGTCAGCCCGCGAGAGACGGCGTCGAGGGCGACGCCGACGCCGGTGACCCCGAGGCCGACGACCAGCACGTCGACCCGGGTCGGGGCGTCATCGAGACCTGCCTGGATCCGGCGGGCGGTGCTCACGGGGTCACCGCCCGGCGCACGAGGTGGGCGAGCTCGGCGTCGAGCGCTTCCTCGGTCACCTCGTCGTCGATCATCGTGTGGCCGCTGAGCACGAAGCCGTGCGCCGCCAGCAGCAGGGCCCGCGCCATGGTGACCGGGTCGCCGTCGCGGATCGAGCCCTCGGCCTGCCCCTCGCGGATGCGGGCGGCGGTGAGCTCGGCGATCGCCTGCTGGCTGCGGCCGCGGCGGGTCAGCAGGTAGGGGAGCAGGAGCTCGGGGTCGAGCTCGACGATCCGGACGAAGAGCTCGTTGTCGCGCAGCGCCCGGGTGGTCGCGACCACGATGTCGACCAGGTGGTCGGCCACGGTGGCCCGCTGGTCGCCGACGAGAGAGCCGTCGGCGGCGACGACTGCGGTGGCCACGACCTCACCCCATTCGCGCGTCATCAGGTCGGCCAGCACCGCGGCCATGTCGGGCCAGGTGCGGTAGATCGTCATCCGGCTGACCCCCGCGCGACGGGCCACCTCGGTCAGCGTCGTGCGGCGCCACCCGACGTCGAGGATGCACGCCCGGGCGGCGTCGAGGTACGCCGCCTGCGGATCGCTGTTGTGACGAAGTGACGTCATGTGTCACACTGTAACACATGACGACCGAGATGCACCCGACCCGATGGGGCGACCCCGCGCGCGCGGCCGCACTGCCGGACAGCGCGCGTGGCCTCGTCGAGCTGGTCTTCCCGGTCAGCGACCGGTCCGTGCCCGACGACCTGGCGCTCGACCTGCCCGCGCCCGGCCTCTCCGACGAGGTGCTGGCCGCGTTCGCCGCGGTGGTCGGTCCGGAGCAGGTGCACACCGACGCCGAGACCCGTCGGCTCCGGACCAGGGGCAAGTCGACGCCCGACCTCCTGCGCGCCCGTGCCGGCGACCTCACCGACGCCCCGGACGCCGTGGTCCGCCCGGCCGACGCGGCGCAGGTGCAGGCGGTGCTCGAGGTGGCCGGACGTCACCGCGTCGCGGTCGTCCCGTTCGGCGGTGGCACCTCGGTCGTGGGCGGGCTCGTCGCCCGCCGCGACCCGTCGTACGCCGGCGTGGTCAGCCTCGACCTGGTCCGGATGAAGCGGCTGCTCGCGGTCGACCCGGTCTCGATGACCGCGATCCTCGAGCCCGGGCTCCGCGGCCCGGAGGCCGAGGCCCTGCTGGCCGAGCACGGCATGGTCCTGGGCCACTTCCCGCAGTCGTTCGAGTACGCCACGATCGGCGGCTTCGCCGCGACCCGGTCCAGCGGGCAGTCGTCGGCGGGCTACGGGCGCTTCGACGCCGTGGTGGTCGGCCTCACCGTGGCGACCCCGATCGGCCCTGTCGACCTCGGCCGGGCCCCGGCCAGCGCCGCCGGCCCCGACCTGCAGCAGCTCTTCCTCGGGTCCGAGGGCGCCCTCGGGGTGATCACGTCGGTGACGGTCCGCTGCCGGCGGCTGCCCTCCGAGCGGCTCTACGAGGGGTGGCGCTGGCCGTCGTTCGACGCCGGCGCCGAGGCCGTCCGGACGCTGGCACAGACGCAGCTGCTGCCGACCGTGCTGCGGCTCTCCGACGAGAACGAGACCGCGATCAACCTCGCCGACCCCGACGCCGTCGGCGGTGACGCCGCCAGTGGTGGCTGCCTGATGATCGTCGGCCACGAGGGGACGCCGGCCGAGGTGACGGCGCGCAGGGCAGCGGTGTCGGCCGTCCTCACCGAGCTGGGGGGCTCCCTCGCCGGCGAGGAGCCCGGCCGGGCGTGGTCCGCGGGCCGCTACGCCGCGCCGTACCTCCGCGACTCGCTGCTCGACGTCGGCGTCCTGGTCGAGACGCTCGAGACCGCGACCTGGTGGTCACACCTGCGAGGGCTGTACGACGCGGTGTCGGGCGCCCTGCGCGGCTCGCTGGGTGACTCGGCGCTGGTGCTGTGCCACATCTCGCACGTCTACGAGACCGGCGCCTCGCTCTACTTCACCGTCGCCGCGCCCGAGGGTGACGACCCGGTCAGCCGCTGGCGCGAGGCCAAGCGGGCCGCCTCCGAGGCGATCGTGGCGGCCGGGGCGACGATCACCCACCACCACGGGGTCGGGACCGACCACCAGCCGTGGCTGGCCGCCGAGATCGGTGAGGTCGGGGTCGCGGTGCTCCGGGCGGCGAAGGCGGCCGTCGACCCCGACGGCATCCTCAACCCCGGAGTGCTGGTGCCCTGAGGGACTGACGGTGGCTCAGGCCTCGAACGTCCACACCAGGAGCTGGGTCGGCACGGCGGCGGTCACCGACAGCCCGCGCTCGTCGCGGAACTCGAAAGCGTCCCCGGCCGCCAGCGGCTCGGCCAGGCTGCTGCGGGTGAGCGCCCCGGTGACCACGAAGAAGTAGACCAGCGGCGCCTCGGGCACCTCGACCGACGCGCCGGCCCCGACGTCGGCCAGCCACAGCGTCGCGCCCGGCACGTTGAGGGGCAGTCCCTCGTGGCCGGCGACCGCCGTCAGGGAACCCCCCGAGAGGTCCGGTGCCGTCGTACGACGCGTGGGGGCGGTGCCCGACTCGCCCGGCCGCAACCACATCTGGACGAACCGCGTGGCCCCGGTCAGGGCCCGCTCGCTGTGGGTCAGCCCGGCGCCGGTGTCGGTGACCGCGAGCTCGCCCGCCGGCTGGACGACCGCGCCCGAGGCGTCGACGTGCGTCAACTCACCGCGGACCACCCAGGTCACCAGCACCACGTCGCGGTGCTCGTGGGCGTCGTACCCGGATCCGGTGCCCAGCAGGTCGTCGTTGAGCGCGGTCAGGGGGCCGAAGGCAATACGGTCGGGGTCGTAGAACTCCCCGAAGGAGAAAGAGTGCCGCGTCTGGCGGCCTTTCTCCCGGGTGTTGAACCGGTCCAATCCCCGACGAACGAGAACACTCACCTCCACAATGATCCCCGTGGCTCACCCTCTGCTTCCACCGGGCTTCCGGTTCGGAGCCAGCACGGCGGCCTACCAGATCGAGGGAGCGGCCGCCGAGGACGGCAAGGGGCCGAGCATCTGGGACACCTTCACCCACCAGCCGGGGCGGGTGATCGACGGCTCGAACGGCGACGTCGCGTGCGACCACTACCACCGGCTCGAGGAGGACCTCGACCTGATGGCCCGCCTCGGGCTGGGGGGCTACCGGTTCTCGATCTCGTGGCCGCGGGTCCAGCCCACCGGCAGCGGCGCGTTCAACCCCGCCGGCCTCGACTTCTACGACCGGCTCATCGACGGGCTGCTCGAGCGCGACATCCAGCCGATGGCGACGCTGTTCCACTGGGACCTGCCGCAGGCGCTCGACGACGAGGGCGGGTGGATCAACCGCGGGGTCGTCGACCGGTTCGCGGAGTACGCCGCGACCCTCGGCGAGCGCTACGCCGACCGGGTCGAGCACTGGGTGCCCATCAACGAGCCCAACGTGGTCACGTTCCTCGGCTACGCCACCGGGGTCCACGCGCCGGGGCTGTCGCTGATGTTCGACTCGATGGTGGTCGCCCACCACCTGCTGCTCGCCCACGGCCGCGCCGCGATCGCGCTGCGTGCCGCCGGGGTGACCAGCGTCGGCTGCGCCAACAACCACGCGCCGATGTGGCCGGCCAGCGACGACGAGGCCGACGTGGGGGCCGCCAAGCTCTTCGACGCCGTCTGGAACGGGATGTTCGCCGAGCCGATGCTCTTCGGGCGCTACCCCCGTGACCTCGAGCTGCTCGTCGAGCCCTTCATCGAGCCCGGTGACATGGCCACCATCCGCCAGCCCCTCGACTTCTACGGCGTCAACTACTACAACCCGATGCGGATCGCGGCCTCCGAGGACGAGGAGGCCGACATGCCCTTCGAGCAGCGCAACGTGGTCGGCTACCCGGTCACCGACTTCGGCTGGCCCGTCGTACCGGACTCCCTGCGCGAGTGGCTGATCACCCTCCGGGCCCGCTACCGCGCGGCCCTGCCGCCGATCATCATCACCGAGTCGGGCTGCTCCTATGCCTCCGAGCCCGACGCCGACGGCGTCGTCGACGACCAGGAGCGGATCGACTACCTCGACAGCCACCTGCGCGCGATCGCGGTCGCCGTCCGCGCCGGGGTCGACGTCCGCGGCTACTACACGTGGTCGCTGATGGACAACTTCGAGTGGGCCGAGGGCTTCACCCAGCGCTTCGGCCTGGTCTACGTCGACTACGAGACCCTGGCCCGCATCCCCAAGCGCTCCTTCGAGTGGTACGCCGAGATGATCCGCGCCCAACCCCCCGACAACTGACCCGGCGTTCGTGTCACGTCGTACCGCGGGTATGGGGGTGACACAGATGCCAGGTCAGCGGCGGCCGACGCCCCGGGCAGTCCAGCCGGCGGAGCGCCAGGTGTCGAGGTCGAGCGCGTTGCGGCCGTCGAAGAGCTGACGTCTGTGGACCACGCCGTCGAGATCGGCCGGGGTGAGGTCGCGGAACTCCCGCCACTCGGTCAGGTGCAGGACCAGGTCGGCGCCGCGGCAGGCCTCCACCGCGGAGTCGGCGTAGGTGAGTGTCGGGAACAGGGCGCGGGCCGTCTCGGTGGCCGCGGGGTCGTAGACCTGCACCCTGGCTCCCCGGAGGTGGAGCTGGCCGGCCACCGACAGGGCCGGTGAGTCGCGGACGTCGTCGCTGTCCGGCTTGAAGGCCACACCCCACACCGCGATCCGGGCGCCGGCCATCGTCCCGTCGGGCGACGACGCCTCCACCATCGACTGGGCG
>JAHEXO010000064.1:5947-8223 GCA_023252065.1 Nocardioides sp.
CTGGGCCACCCGTTCGCGCTGGTGGAGGTTCACGTCGTCGATGTGCAGCAGGAAGGTCATCGCGTCCTCGACGCCGAGCTCGCCGGCTCGGTGCGCGAACGCCCGGACGTCCTTGGGCAGGCAGCCGCCGCCGAAGCCGACGCCGGCGTCGAGGAAGCTGCGGCCGATGCGCGCGTCGTACCCGATCGCGTCGGCGAGGTCGGCGACGTCGGCGCCCGTGGCCTCGCAGACCTCCGCCATCGCGTTGATGAACGAGATCTTGGTGGCCAGGAACGCGTTGGCCGAGACCTTGACCAGCTCGGCGGTCGCGTAGTCGGTCACGACCACCGGCGCCTCGGAGTCGACCATCGGGGCGTAGAAGTCGCGGAGCAGCTTCTCGGCCCGCGGGTCGGTGACGCCGAGCACGATCCGGTCGGGGTGGACCGTGTCGTCGATGGCGTGGCCCTCACGCAGGAACTCCGGGTTCCAGGCCAGCATCGCCTCGGCACCCGCGGGCGCCAGCGCGACCAGCCGTTCGGCGAGCCGCCCGGCGGTGCCCACCGGCACCGTCGACTTGCCGACGACGAGGGTCGGCCGGTCGAGGTGGGGTGCGAGCCCCTCGATCGCGCGGTCGACCTGGCCCAGGTCGGCGCCCAGTCCCTCCGCACGCTGGGGCGTGCCGACGCAGAGGAAGTGGAGGTCGCCGAACGCCGCGACCTCGGCGTAGGAGTCGGTGAACCGCAGCCGGCCGGAGGCGACATGGCGGGCGAGCAGGTCGGCGAGGCCGGGCTCGAAGAACATCACCCGACCGTCGGAGAGCGACGCCCGCTTGACGGGGTCGATCTCCATGCCGAGCACCTCGTGCCCGAGCTCGGCCATGGCTGCGGCGTGGGTGGCCCCGAGATAGCCGCAACCGATGACCGTGATGCGCATGGCGCGAGTCTAGGGAGACAGCGCGGCGGCTACCCGAGTCCCCTGCTCGATCGCGCGCTCGGCGTCGAGCTCGGCCGCCACGTCCGCGCCACCGATCAGGTGCGGCCGCCGTCCCGCCGCCACCAGCTCGTCGTACAGACCACGGACCGACTCCTGCCCGGCGCACAGCACGACGGTGTCGGCCTCGACGAGCACGGGCTCGTCGTCGACGAGGAGGTGGAGGCCGGCGTCGTCGATGCGGACGTACGACGCGCCGCGCACCTGCTGGACCCCCGACTGCTTCAGCACGGCGCGGTGCGCCCACCCGCTGGTCCGGCCGAGCCCGATCCCGATCGGCGTCGCCTTCCGCTGCACGAGTGTGACCTCACGGGTGGGCGTGCGCGGCTTGGGCTCGGTCAGCCCGCCCGGATGGAGCGCCGGGTCGCCGACGCCCCAGTAGGACATCCAGTCGTCGGTCGTCTCCTCGGGGTCGTGGGTCAGGAAGTGGCTCACGTCGACCCCGATGCCGCCGGCACCGACGACGGCGACCCGCCGGCCGGGGACCACCGCCCGCTGAGGACGTCGGCGTACGACGCCACGCTCGGGTGGTCCACCCCCTCGAGCTCCGGCACCCGTGGCACGACGCCGGTGGCGACCACCACCTCGTCGTACGACGAGAGCTCGGCCACTGTCGGCGCCTGCCCGAGCCGCACCTGTGTGCCGAGCACCTCGAGCCGGCGGCTGAAGTAGCGCAGCGTCTCGGCGAACTCCTCCTTGCCCGGGATCCGCATCGCCAGCCGGAACTGGCCGCCCACCTCGTCGGCCCGCTCGAACACCGTCACCGCGAACCCGCGCTCGGCCGCCGCGGCAGCGGCCGCGAGCCCGGCCGGCCCCGCTCCGACGACAGCGACGTGGCGCCGCTGGTTTCGAGACGGTTGCTGCGCAACCTCCTCAACCGGCGGCACCGACGCGAAGTCGCCCTGGCCGCCCCCGCCGCTGGTTGAGGAAGGCGCCCTGGCGCCTGTCTCGAAACCACGCGGCCCAGCGATCGGCAGCAGCACGAGCTCGGTCTCCCGCGCGGCCCGGGGGTTCACCAGGCAGGAGGCCTTCTGGTTGCTGAACACGTGGTCGAGGCAGGCCTGGTTGCAGGCGATGCAGGTGTTGATCTCGTCAGCCCGGCCGGCCGCCGCCTTCGCCACGAAGTCGGGATCGGCCAGCAGCGGCCGGGCCATCGACACCAGGTCGGCCTCGCCGGCGGCCAGGATCTCCTCGGCCAGGTCGGGGGTGTTGATCCGGTTGGAGGCGCACACCGGCACCGACACCTCGGCCCGCAGCCGTGCGGTCAACGAACGGCAGGCACTCCGCGGCACTTGGGTGATGCTCGT
>JAHEXO010000065.1 GCA_023252065.1 Nocardioides sp.
ACCCCGAGATCCTGCGCACCAACCTGGCCTCGGTGATCCTGCAGATGACCTCGCTCGGGCTCGGCGAGGTCGGGCGCTTCCCGTTCGTCGACCCGCCCGACCGCCGCAACGTCTCCGCCGGCGTCCAGCTGCTCGAGGAGCTCGGTGCCCTGCGCACGAAGGCCGACCGGTCCGAGCGACCCGAGCTGACCCGCGTCGGCGGCCGCCTGGCACGGCTGCCGATCGACCCGCGGCTGGGCCGGATGATCCTCGAGGCCGAGCGACTGGGCTGCGTCCGCGAGATCCTCGTGATCGCCGCGGCGCTCTCGCTCCAGGACCCCCGCGAGCGACCGCTCGAGGCGCAGGCCCAGGCCGACCAGCTGCACGCGAGGTTCAAGGACCCGACGTCGGACTTCCTCACCTGGCTCAACCTCTGGCGCCACCTGCGCTCGAAGCAGCACGAGCTGTCGAGCAGCGCGTTCCGCCGGATGTGCAAGCGGGAGTACCTCAACTACCTCCGCGTCCGCGAGTGGCAGGACTTCGAGTCCCAGCTGCGGCAGGTCTGCCGGGAACTCAAGGTCGACCTGGGCAAGGCCGGCATCGCCCGCGAGCCCGACGCGGACGGCATCCACCAGGCGCTGCTGTCGGGGCTGCTGTCGCACGTCGGGGCGCTCGAGGAGCGCGAGAAGACCGCGCCGGGCCAGCGTCCCCGCGGGCCGCGGGAGTACCTCGGCGCCCGCGGCACCCGGTTCGCGGTCTTCCCCGGCAGTGCCCTGCGCGGCAAGAACCCGGCGTACCTGATGGCCGGCGAGCTGGTCGAGACCGGCCGGCTGTGGGCCCGGCAGAACGCCGCGATCCGGCCGGAGTGGGCCGAGCGGCTCGGCGACCACCTGGTCCGGCGCACCTACAGCGAGCCACACTGGTCGAAGAAGCGCGCCGCGGTGCTGGCCTACGAGCGCGTCACGTTGTACGGCGTCCCGCTGGTCACCGACCGGCTTGTCTCCTTCGGCAAGGTCGATCGCGCCCTGAGCCGCGAGATGTTCATCCGGCACGCCCTCGTGTACAGCGAGTGGGAGACCCGCCACCGGTTCCTCGCGGAGAACCAGCGGCTGCTCGAGGAGGCCGAGGAGCTCGAGCACCGCGCCCGCCGGCGCGACATCGTGGTCGACGAGCACACCCTGTTCGACTTCTACGACGCTCGGGTCGGCGACGAGGTCGTCTCCGGCGCCCACTTCGACACCTGGTGGAAGCAGGAGCGCCGGCGGCGCCCCGACCTGCTCACCTTCGACCCGGCGATGCTCACCCACGAGACCGCCGACGAGGTGCGCGAGGACGACTTCCCGGAGACCTGGCAGCAGGGGGAGGGCCTGACGTTCTCGCTGAGCTACCACTTCGAGCCAGGGGCTGTCGACGACGGGCTCACCATCGACGTGCCGGTCGCGACGCTCAACCGGGTCGCCGCCGACGACTTCTCCTGGAACGTCCCCGGCGTGCGGCACGAGCTGGTCACCAGCCTGATCCGCAGCCTGCCGAAGAACCTCCGCGTCAGCTTCGTGCCCGCTCCCGACAAGGCCCGCGAGTTCCTGGTCGCGACGCCCCCGGGGGAGGAGCCGCTGCTCGACGCGCTCGAGCGGTGGGCGCGGTCCACCACCGGCGTCGTGGTCCCGCGCGAGGCGTGGGACTGGTCGAAGGTGCCGCCGCACCTCCAGCCGACCTACCGGGTCGTCGACGACGGCGGCACCGAGCAGGCGCGCGGGAAGGACCTCGACCGGCTCAAGGCGCCGCTGCAGGGACAGTTCGACCAGGCCCTCGCGGACGTCGCCGACGACAGTGGCTACGGCGCGACCGGCGCGACCGACTGGACCTTCGGTGACCTGCCCGAGGAGATCGTGCAGCGACGGGCCGGCCACGAGGTCGTCGCTCATCCTGCCCTGGTCGACGAGGGGGACACCGTCGGGGTCGGGGTCTTCGGCTCCCTCGACGAGGCCGCGGCGCGCCACCGGCACGGCGTACGACGGCTGCTGATGCTGGCGCTGCCCTCCACCGACCCGACGACCGGCCTCGACACCCGGCAGCGGCTGGGGCTGGCCGGCTCGCCGTACCCCTCGGTGGCCGAGCTCCTCGACGACCTCCGGGCCGCGATCCTCACCGACGTCGTCGACGCCCACCCGCCGGCCCGCACCCCCGAGGCGTACGACGCGCTGGTGGCGGCCGGCCGCGACGCCCTGGCCGCGCGCGCCGCGGCGGTGCTCGCCGACGTACTCCGCGTCCTCGGCGACTGGCGCGACACCGACCGCATGCTCAGTGGCCGCGCGGAGCTGGCGACCCTGCCCGCCCTGCAGGACATGCGCGAGCAGCTGGCCCGGCTGGTCGGACCCGGTTTCCTCGGCGAGGCCGGGGCGGCACGGTTGCGCCGCTTCCCGACGTACCTGCTGGCGGTCCGGCGTCGCCGCGAGCAGCTCGACGAGCGGGTCGTCCGCGACCGGCAGCTGATGGACCAGCTGATGCCGGTGCAGGACGCAGTGCTGAACCAGCTCGCGGCACTGCCCGCCGGCCGGCCGCCGGGGGAGCGGCTGCGGCGGGCGCGGTGGATGCTCGAGGAGTACCGCGTTTCCCTCTTCGCCCAGCAGCTCGGCACCGACGGCCCGGTCAGCGACCAGCGGATCCGCAAGCTCCTCGCTGTCTGAGGACCTCCGGCGCTCCCGGAGCGGGGGTGGGGGCGGGTAGCGTGCCCGCCATCTCGGAAACCGCTGCTCATCACGGGGGATGTCGATGCGAGCACGTCTCATGCGTTCAACCGGTCTCGTGGCCGGCTCGGCCCTGCTGGCCCTCCTCGGCACCGGTCCCGCCGGTGCCTCAGGCGGTGCCTCAGCCGGTGTGTCAGCCTCGAGCGCGGCGCCGGCGGTGCGCACCGCCGGCGGGCAGGTCGGCCGGTGGACGGTCGTGCCGGCCGGGCCCGGGTCCTACCGCCTGACCTGGCACTCCCCGACGCTGGTCCCGGTCACCGACGCTCCGGTCCAGGTGCGTCACGACGGGTCGGTGGCCACCGCGACCCTGGGAGCCGACGGGCGCACGGTCTCCGTGGTCGTCGCGTCCGCGACACCGCCCGACCCCTCGGCGTACGACGTGGTGCTCGGCACGAGGGTCCTCGACCGGCGCGTCAGCACCACGCCGTCCCGCACGGGTCCGACGGCCTCGCGCACGCCGACGACCCGCGCGTTGCTCAAGGACCCCGGCCGGCCGGGCACCCACGCGATCACCTCGACGGACTACCAGCTCGCGCCGGTCAAGCTGCCCGGCATCAGCCAGCTCTCCGAGATGGTCGGTCACGTCGTGGCGCCGGTCGACGCGACCGACGCCTCTCCCCTGGTGCTGTTCCTGCACGGCCGGCACGAGCCCTGCTACACCCCGAAGACCACGAAGCCTGGGTCGGACACCGGCCAGGGCCGGTTCGTCCTGGGCGCCGAGGTCTGGTCGTGCCCTGCGGGGCAGGAGCCGATCCCGAGCTACCTCGGCTACGACTACGTCCAGCGACTGCTCGCCGGCCAGGGCTACGTCACGGTCTCCATCTCGGCCGACGCCATCAACGCCCTCGACTTCCAGGACGAGGACGGCGGCGCTGCCGCTCGCGCCGCACTCGTGCGCGACCACCTGCGCGCGTGGGTCGGGTTCGTCGACAGCGGCACCCACCCGGCCGACCTGTCCCACGTGATCCTGGTCGGCCACAGCCGCGGCGGCGAAGGGGTCAACCGTGCGTCGCTCGACCTGCCGGACACCGAGGGCTACCACGTCACCGGCCAGGTGCTGATCGCCCCGACCGACTTCGCCTTCCAGGCCGCGCCGGCGACGCCGACCGTCACGCTCCTGCCCTACTGCGACGGTGACGTGAGCGACCTGCAGGGCCAGAACTTCACCGACGACGGCCGCGACGTCACCGCCGACCCGACGCACGACCTGGCGTTCCACAGCTCGGTGCTCGTGATGGGGGCCGACCACAACTTCTTCAACACCGAGTGGACGCCCGGTCTCTCGGCCGCGCCGTCGTTCGACGACTGGTTCGGCCCGCGAGACGGCGCGTGCGGGCGCGGCACGCCGTCGCGGCTCAGTGCGGCGGAGCAGCGCAAGGTCGGTCGGGCCTACGTCGCGGGCGCAGTTCACCTGTTCGCCGACGGCGACACCTCGGCACTGCCGATGTTCGACGGGAGCCCGGTGGCGGTGCCGTCGGCCGGTGGTGCCGACGTCCGTAGCCACGCGATCGGCGGCGGGATCGTCACCGTCCGGCCCGGCATCGACGGCTCCCCGAGCGCCGACGCCACTGCGGTCGTCCGGTTGTGCACCGGTGAGTCGGACTCCGAGGACGACACCTCCTGCCAGAAGAAGCTCAGCTCGGTGCGGACGCCCCACTGGCCGAGCGCGTACTTCTCGGGCCTCTCACACCGGCAGTTCCTCGACGTCGGCTGGAGGTCGGCCGGACTGCAGGGCGGGCTCGACCTCGACCAGCCGTGGGACCTGCGCGCCGACAGCCGTCTCGACCTGCGCACCATCGTCGACCCGCGCCGCGGCCCGGTGCACGTCGGCGTCTCGCTCACCGACGCCGACGGGCACAGCACCGTCCTGAGCCCCGTCGGCGACGGGAACCTCTACCCGCTCCTGGGCGGCAGCTTCTCGCTCTCGAAGCGCTGGGGGCAGGACCTCCAGGTGCCGCTCTCGGGCAGCAGCGGAGTCGACCTGACCCGGGTCACCCGGGTCACCCTGGTCTCGAGGAACGACGTGGGCCGGGTCTTCCTGGTCGACGTCTCGGCCACCCCCGACGCGGGCGTCTCGGCGGCTCCGACGGCCCCGCTTCCGCTGTTCAGCATCGACACCGTGCGGCACCTCGAGGGCAACGGGACCGACCGGGTCACCGTCGACGTCCCCTGGCACCTGACCGGGGTCCTCGATCACGACGCCTCGGTGACGATCGTGCGCGGCACCCCGTTCAGCTTCGGGGGCCCGGGCGCGACCCGCACGCTCGTCCTCCCCGCCCACACCAGCAGCGGCGTCCTCCACGTGAGCTACCGGCCCAACGACCTCGACGACCAGGGCAGGCGCTTCCTCGGCCTGACGGCCTACCCCGTCAGCGGCGTCGAGACCGACCGCTACGTCGGTGGTGCCTTCATCGTCGACGACGACCCGACCCCTGGCCTCAGGGTGCAGACCGCCGCCCGTCGGATCACGGCCGGCCGTCCCGCGACCTGGCGGCTGACCCTGTCCAAGCCGGTCAACTACTTCGCCTTCTCCGTCGCGAAGCCGGTCAAGGCCGTCGACGGGCCGCAGCTGCGGGTCGGTGACCTGACCAAGCGCTTCCGGGAGCGCTACGTGGGCAGCGACGTCGCCCTCGCCAGACCGCTCTACCGGACGAGGGTGAGGTTCTTCGTCGAGGTCCGGCCGGGCCACTCGTCGGCGACGCTCTCGCTCCCGACGCGTCGCGAGCACGGCCTCACCCGGGCGATCTCGCTGCAGTTCCGGGCTTCCCGCTTCGGCCTGGTGGATGCGGTCCGCACGGTGAAGGTGGTGTCGTCGCGCTGAATGCCAACCGCTCGTTCTCGGCACCGGCCGGCCTCGTGCCCGCTAGCGTGGAGCGATGAGCCAGCGCCCCCACCACCGGCCCGCCGTCCCCGGCGACCGGTTCTTCGAGGGGCTCGAGGCCGAGCACGACCCGGTGCTGCTCGCGCAGGCCGCCGACCGCGCCGCCGTGCTGCTGGTGCGCGGGGCCCGGGAGTCCGACGATGCCGCCGTCGCCGAGCGGGTGCTCCACCTGGCCGACACCGAGGGCATCGAGGAGATCGCCGCCGCCTGGGCCGGCCGCCCGGCCGACTCGGTGGCCGGCTGCCTGTGGCGGCTCTACCTCCTCCGCTCGTGGGTCTACGCCGACCCCGTGGCCGTCGCCCGGGAGTTCGACGCGGGCCGGGCCCGCGCCGCCGTCGACCGTGTCGTCGCCGGCGTGGCCGACCCGCCCGGACCCGACGAGCTCCGCGCGATGGTCGACCAGGTGCTGCGCGGCATCTCCACCGGCGACTTCGCCGACGTCCTGCTCCGCGCTGCCGCCTTCGCCCGCGTCGTCGCCACCGGCCGGGCCGAGCTCCCCGACGGCGACACCCTCGCGGCGGCCCGGATCCAGGCGGTCGCCGACCAGCTCGACCGGGCCGCACGCCTCGAGCTGGCCGGCTCGCTGACGTAGCGCACGTCTCTCACGTCGGGAGTGCGCCCGCGGCCTGGCCCAGACCGCCACCCCCACCTGTGGAGTTCGGAATGCCCGGACCCCCCGGGCGGTTACACTGGTCGGAGTGCGCCGGGCCGCGGCAGCCCCGGGTCCCAACTTCAGCCGCCTAGAGCGGCCACGCGCCGTGAGGCGCTCCCGGTCCGGCGCACTGCCGCTCACTCGCCGCTTCTGTGCGGAGACTAGGGTTTCGGCCGTGCGCGCGGTGGTCGGGAGGTTCGGGCGGAGGCCGCTGCGCCGACCCCGCCTCGCCGTCGTGCTCGCGCTGACGGTCGCCGCCACCGGGCTGGCTGCGTGCGACGCCACGGCCTCGACCTCGGCCCAGCGTTCGCCGAGCAGCCCGCCGACGACGACCAGCGCCCTCCCCTCTCAGCTGCCGCCCCAGCGGCTCACCTTCGGCGTGCTCGGGACGACCGACGAGGTGGCGGCCTACAAGCAGATGGCCGCCCTGTTCGCCCCGCTCAACCGCCAGGTGAGGGTGTCGGTGAAGTCGTGGCCCGACGCCAGCGCGATGATCGCGGCCTTCGCCTCCGGCGAGAAGGTGCCCGACGTCTTCCTGGCCACCCGCCGCTACCTGCCCTGGCTGATGGAGCACCAGACGATCCAGCCGGTCGACCAGCTGCTCGACGAGCGCGGTGTCGACTTCGGCGACTCCTACCCGCGCAGCACGCTCACGGCGTTCGCGGTCGACAACGCCCTGACCTGCCTGCCCTACGGCATCGAGCCCACGGTCATCTACTACAACACCCGCCAGGTCAAGCTCGGCCGGATCCCCCACGCCCCGGCCAAGCCCGGTCAGGGCTGGAGCTTCGACCAGTTCGCGGCGGCTGCGCGGTGGGCCGTCCGCCACCGCGAGGGCACGACCGGGATGTACGTCGACCCGTCGATGACCGGCCTCTCACCCTTCCTCTACTCCGGAGGCGGCGCGTTGTTCGACAACGCCGCCCAGCCGACCTCGACGGCGTTTGCGAGCGCTCCCAACCAGCAGACCCTCGGCCGGCTGACCAGGCTCCTGCGGCGGCCACACATGACGCTCACCGCCGGTCAGCTCGCGCACCAGACGCCGGTCGAGTGGTTCGAGAGCGGCAAGCTGGCCATGCTCGAGGGCACCCGGCGGCTGGTGCCGCAGCTGCGACAGCATGCACGCCTCGACTTCGACGTGATGCCGGTGCCGACCCTCACCGCGCCGGCCACCACCGGCAGCCTGTCCGGGATCTGCATCTCCCGGCACCCGCGCGACGTCAGCACCGCCGCGGACTTCCTGGTCTACGCGAGCTCGCCCGACGCCCTCGGAGCGGTCGCCTCGGCGGGCTACCTGCAGCCGGCCAACCAGACCGTGGCGCTCTCCGACGCCTTCCAGCAGCCGGGACACCTGCCCCGGCACGCCGGGGTGTTCACCTTCAGCGTCAAGAGCATGGTCTACCCGCCGCTGCTGCCCCAGTGGGACGCCCTCGAGACCGTGGTCGACCCCCGGCTCGCGCAGCTGATGGACGGGCCGCCGTTCGCCGTACCGCGACGCGCGCGGCAGACCGACCGGACCTCCCGCCCGGTGCTGGCGCCGCCTCAGTCGGCGTCGCCCTCGGCCGACGCGTCCGCGTCGGCCGGCTGACTCTCGGCGGAGGGCTCGGCGGAGGGCTGGGCCGCCGCGGTCCGGGCCGCGGCCGTCCGACGGGCCAGGGACGGCCCGGCGTCGGCGATGGCGTGGACGAGGACGGGCCCCACCAGCTCGATCTGCCAGGGGCGCGCGCCGTACTCGGCCAGCCGGGCCGCGACCGCCGCCTGGTCGCCCGCCTCCGGGGGCGACCAGAGCAGGCGGCGTACGGAGTCGGGGGTGAGCAGGTTCTCGACCGGGACGCCGTGCTCCTCGGACAGCTGGGCCAGCCCGTCGCGGGCCAGGACCAGCCGCTCGGCGGCCACGGGGTCGCGCTCGGCCCAGGCCCGCGGCACCGGCGGCCCGTCGGTGCGAGGGGCGCGCGCGGGCA
>JAHEXO010000581.1 GCA_023252065.1 Nocardioides sp.
CGAAGGGCCGCAGCTCGCGGGCGTGGAGCAGCGACAGGTCGGCGTCGAGGGCGGGAAGCGCCAGGTGGCTGTCCTCGCTCGTGTCGCCGTGCCCGGGGAAGTGCTTGACGCAGGCCGAGACGCCGGCTTCCTGCAGCCCGCCCACCCAGGCTGCGACGTGGGCCGCGACGCCGGCCGCGTCGGGACCGAAGCTGCGGGTGCCGATGACGGGGTTGTCCGGGCAGCTGTTGACGTCGGCGACCGGGGCGAGGTCGAGGTCGATGCCGTGGGCGGCGAGCTCGGCTCCGACCGCCCGGCCCGTCGCGCGGGTCAGCGCGAGGTCGTCGACCGCACCGAGGGCCGCGGCGCCGAGCACGGGGCTGACGTCGTGGGCGTGCAGCCGCGAGACGTCGCCGCCCTCCTCGTCGACGGAGACGACGGCGTGCGGCCCGGCGTCGTGGACCGACCGCGTCAGCGCGGTGAGCCGTTCGCTCCCGGCGGCGGTGTTGCTGCCGAACAGGCACACTCCGCCCAGTCCCGCGTGCAGCAGGTCGAGCACCGCACCGTCGTAGGAGGTGCCGGCGAACGCCGGGAGCTGGACCCGGAGCGCCAGGGTCTCGAGGTCACTCACGGGGAAGCACGGTCGCGACTCCCGGGGTGTGTGTCAAGGCGACGCCCGGCTCAGCCCCACGCACAGCCGCAGTGGGGGTGACGCAGCCAGGTGTGGCGGGTGACCTCGAGGTCGTCGGTCACGCTCACGGTGGCGGCACGGAGGGCCGGCACCGCGCCGTCGAGACGTCGTACGACGTCGCGGGCCCCCCAGGCGCAGGCCAGCTGGGCGAGACCGCGGTCCCAGGGGTCGTGGATCGTCGGGAGCTGCTCGAGCTGGTGGAGCACCGTGGCCCGGCGCGGGTCACGCTCGCCGAGGTGGGCGTCGACGCAGCGCAGGCAGGGGGTGCGGCCGGGGTCGACGAACGGGCCGACCCGCACCGACCGGTGCAGCACGGTGACGAACACGTGGGGCACGTCGTCGCGGACCATGGCGTCGGAGGCCTGCCGCCGCGGCTCACCGAGGGTGGCGACCACCCGCAGCGTGGCCGGACCGGGGGTGTCGCAGACCCGCAGACCGGCGGCGGCACAGGCCCGGGCGACGGTCTCGGTCAGCGCCGGGTCGACCTCGAGCGCCACCGGTGGCCGGACCCGGGCCTGCTCGGCCGCGGTCGCGGCCCGGGCGTCGGCGTAGACGACCCACCCCTCCGCGACGAGGCGGTCGAGAGTCGGCAGCAGCTCCGGACCGGGCCGTCGGTCGTGACCGGTCAGGGTCTCGAGCAGCCGCGGCCGGTCGGGGAGGACCAGCCGGTCGGGCGGGTCGAGCCCGAGCTGGAGGTGCCCGTCGTCACGGCGTACGACGCGCAGCCCGGGCCGCAGGGCGGGCCGACGGAGCGCGGCGTAGCCGGTGCGTGCGGCGAGAGTGGTCCCCATCCGGGCACCGTGCCACAGCCGGCGCGCGGGCCGGTGGGCTCGTCCACAGGCCCCAGGAGGAGGCGCGAGAAGAGGGCGGGCATGACGCGGCCCCCGGACCAGGTGGTGGATGGTCCGGGGGCCGGTCGGTGAGTCTGGGACTCGGCGGCTCAGGCCTTGCCGAGGATGCGGTTCAGCTTGGTCCCGCAGACGGGGCAGATGGCCTGCGCCATCTTCGTGCCCTTGTCGTTGACTCGGACCTCGCCCTCAGCCGAACGCTTCTCCTTGCACTTCACGCAGTAGAACTCGCCGCTCCAGGTCTCCGCCATGACGGCCTCCTTGCTCGTTGGATCTCGGTCGTCGCGACGGGGAATCGTTGGGGAAGCCCGCCGGGATCGGACCCACGGGGGCCCGGTCGTCAACGACCCTACGACACGCGGGGGCCTGGGTGTGAACGGCGCACCGCCCAGCGTGAAATGAGCGTGAGACGCGTCTCGTCCACGCTCAGCGCCCCGGAGGCCGTGGGGGGCCCGATCTGGCTACGCTCGGGCCGTGTCCGACACCCCGTTGCAGGTCTCCCGGCCGAGTTCCGGGGTGGTGCTGCTCACCCTCGACCAGCCCGACCAGCGCAACGCCATGACCGGCCCGATGACCGAGGCCTGGCAGGCCACGATGGTCACCTTGGCCGGCGACCGCGACCTGCGGGCCGTGGTCGTGACCGGTGCCGGCTCGGCGTTCTGCTCGGGTGGCGACACGTCGTGGATCGCAGGCGAGCCCGACGCCACCCCGGCCGACCTGCGGCACCGGATGCTGCCCTTCTACCGCGCCTGGCTGTCGATCCTCGATCTGGACGTGCCGACGATCGCCGCCGTGAACGGCCCGGCGATCGGGGCGGGCCTGTGCCTGGCTCTGGCGTGCGACCTGCGGTTCGCGGCGAGCGGGGCGCGCTTCGGAGCGCCGTTCGTCCGGCTCGGCATGCACCCGGGCATGGCCGCCACCTGGCTGCTGCCCGAGGTGGTCGGTGCTGCCCACGCGCGCGACCTGCTGCTGACCGGGCGCACCGTCGCGGCCGACGAGGCGCTGCGCATCGGCCTGGTATCGCGGGTGGTCGAGCCCGACCGTCTGCTCGAGGAGGCGCTGGGCGCTGCGGAGCAGATCGCGGCCACGGCCCCGCTCGCGAGCGCGCTCACGACCCGCGCGCTGCGCAGGGGCGGGCACGCCGACGTCGAGGCTGC
>JAHEXO010000066.1 GCA_023252065.1 Nocardioides sp.
CCGCAGCGTCGGCAGCACGAACCACACGAAGCCGAGGACCAGCAGGGTGGCACCGACCATGATCAGCGTCATGGCGACTCCCTTCTTCTCTGCTTCGAGACTACGACTGCTGGTTACCGTCCGGTAGGGGAACAGGTCCGGTGTAGCCGACGCAACACTCAGCGGACCGGGTGACCGGTGTCGGCCAGCGCCTGCTTCACCTCGTGGATCGACACCGTGCCGAAGTGGAAGACCGTGGCCGCCAGCACCGCGTCGGCTCCGGCGTCGACGGCCGGCGGGAAGTCGGCCGCAGCGCCGGCACCGCCGGACGCGATCACCGGCACGGAGACGGCGGCCCGGACCAGCCTGATGACGTCGAGGTCGAAGCCGGCCCGGGTGCCGTCGGCGTCCATCGCGTTGAGGAGGATCTCCCCCGCGCCGAGGTCGGCGGCCCGGGTCACCCACTCGATCGCGTCGAGGCCGGCGGACTTGCGGCCGCCGTGGGTGGTCACCTCGAAGCCGGACGGGGTGCCGGCAGCACGGCGTACGTCGAGCGACAGCACCAGCACCTGGTTGCCGAACCGGTCGGCGATCTCGGCCACCAGCTCGGGGCGCTGGATGGCGGCAGTGTTGACCGCGATCTTGTCGGCGCCGGCGCGGAGCAGCCGGTCGACGTCGTCGACCGAGGCCACTCCCCCGCCGACCGTCAGGGGGATGAAGACCTCCTCGGCAGTCCGGGAGACGATCTCGAGCGTGGTCGCCCGGCCCTCGTGGGAGGCCGAGATGTCGAGGAAGGTCAGCTCGTCCGCGCCCTCCGAGTCGTAGCGGCGTGCGAGCTCGACGGGGTCTCCGGCGTCGCGGAGGTTCTCGAAGTTCACGCCCTTGACGACCCGGCCGGCGTCGACGTCGAGGCAGGGGATGACGCGAACGGCGAGGCTCACCCGCGTCCGCCCTCGCGGGTGAGGGCGAGCGCGTCCTCCAGGGTGAAGCGGCCCTCGTAGAGCGCGGTCCCGATGATCGCGCCCTCGACCCCGTCGGCCATCAGGCCTGCGAGCGCGGCCAGGTCGGCCAGCTCGGTGATCCCGCCGCTGGCGACGACCGGGCGGTCGGTGGCCGCGCAGACGTCGCGCAGGAGCTGGAGGTTGGGGCCCTGGAGCATGCCGTCCTTGTTCACGTCGGTGACGACGTAACGGGCGCAGCCCTCGTCGTCGAGGCGGGACAGGACGTCGTAGAGGTCGCCCCCCTCGCGGGTCCAGCCGCGTGCGGCGAGGGTGCGGCCGCGGACGTCGAGGCCCACGGCGACCCGGTCACCCCATGTCGCGATCGCGGCTGCGCACCACTCCGGGCTCTCGAGCGCCGCCGTACCGATGTTGACCCGGCGACAACCGGTGGCCATCGCCGCCGCCAGAGACTCGTCGTCGCGGATGCCACCGCTGAGCTCGACCTGCACGTCGACGGTGCCGACGATCGTGGCCAGCAGGTCGCGGTTGTGGCCCCGGCCGAACGCCGCGTCGAGGTCGACGAGGTGGATCCACTCGGCGCCGGACTCCTGCCAGCGCAGGGCGGCCTGCACCGGGTCTCCGAAGCGCTTCTCCGACCCGGCGACCCCCTGCACGAGCTGGACAGCCTGGCCTGCGGCGACGTCGACAGCGGGCAGGAGCTCCAGGCGCGGCACCCGGCGACTCTAGCGACGCGGCGAGCGCAGTCGGGTGGGTGTCTCGCCGCGTACGGCGACGACGAGGTCGTCGAGAGCCACCGGTCCGCTGGTGTCGACCACGACCGTCCGCGGTGCACCCAGCGCCTCGGGACGGGCGGCGGCGTCACGCACCCGGGCCAGCATCTCCTCGTCGGCAGGCAGGTGTGGCAGGCCGCGGCTCCGCGCGGCGTACCGCTGGGCCGCGAGGTCGGGCGGCACCTGGCAGCGGACCTCGACCAGGGTCGGCCACCAGGGGCGGAGCAGCCCCGAGACCCGCTCGACGTCGCGCCGGGGAGCCACCCAGATGTCGACGACAGCCTCGCCGTCGACGCCCTCGAACCGCCGGACCAGCTCGGCCTCGGCGTCCTCGCGCAGCCAGTGGCGGGGCGTGTCCGGGGCGTCGGCCGCCAGCTCCTCCTTGATCTCGTCGAGGGACACCAGGGCACAGCCGAGACGCTCGGCCAGCGCCACCGACAGCGTCGACTTGCCTGCGCCGGGTGCCCCGGTGACGACCACGAGCCGGTTCATCGGCGCGAGACCAGCAGCCGGACGACGGGAAACACCAGCACGCTCACGACCAGCGCGCCGAGCCGCGCCGCCCAGTCGGGCCGGACCAGCCAGACCAGCAGGTTGAGCAGGAGGAGCAGGCCGATGGTCACCATCAGCTCGGTACGACGACGGGCGGCCAGCACGCCGGGTGTCAGGTGCGGCTTCGGCATCCACCCGGTCAGCGCCTGCCGGCGGGCCCGTGACCGCGACCTGCGCTCGAACTCACGCTCGCGGGCTGCCCGCCGGATAGCGGCCTCCTGCTCTCGCTCGGCTCGCCGCCGGGCACGCTCCTTGCTCACCGGGCTGCCCCCTCGAGCTCCGGGGCGGTGGTCCTACCCGCCCCACTGGCCGCACGGCGTACGGGCTCCTGGCGTTTCCAAGGCGTTGCACCGGCCGAGAAGTGCGCGAGTCGCCGGTGAACCGGCGACTCCAACCACGCCCCCCACCCCCGGCCGATCACAGCGAGTCCACCCAGTTGCGGAGGAGAGCGGCGCCGGCGTGACCGGACTTCTCGGGGTGGAACTGGGTCGCCGAGAGGGGGCCGTTCTCGACCGCGGAGACGAACCGGTCGCCCCCGTGCTCCGACCAGGTCACCAGCGGCGGGCGGGTGTGGCCTTCGGTGCGCAGGTCCCACGTCCGCGCGGCGTAGGAGTGGACGAAGTAGAACCGCTCGTCCTCGAGCCCGGCGAAGAGCCGCGAGCCGGTGGGCACCTCGACGGTGTTCCACCCCATGTGCGGCACGACCGGCGCCTGCAGCCGCTCCACGACGCCCGGCCACTCGTCGCAGCCCTCGGTCTCGACCCCGTGCTCGGCCCCGCGGGCGAACAGGATCTGCATGCCGACGCAGATGCCGAGCACCGGCCGACCGCCGGCGAGCCGCCGGTCGATCGCGCGCGGACCGTCGACCGCGCGGAGCCCCGCCATGCATGCGGCGAACGCTCCGACCCCGGGTACGACGAGCCCGTCGGCCGCCTCGGCGGCGTGCCGGTCGGCGGTCAGCTCGACCGACGCACCGGCCCGCTCCAGAGCGCGCACCGCGGAGCGGAGGTTCCCCGACCCGTAGTCGAGGACGACCACGCTCGTCACCGCAGCTCGACCATCGGGAGCGCCCTGGTCAAAGGGATCCCTTGGTGGAGGGCACCCCGGTCTCGCGAGGGTCGATCGCCACCGCGTCGCGGAACGCACGGGCGAAGGCCTTGAACTGCGCCTCCACCAGGTGGTGAGGGTCGCGCCCGGACAGCACCCTGACGTGCACGGCGATCTGCGCGTGGAAGGCGAGCGTCTCGAAGACGTGCCGGGTCAGCGACCCGGCGTAGTCGCCACCGATCACGACGTAGGCCTGCCCGTCGGGCTCGCCGACGTGGACGCAGTAGGGCCGGCCGGACACGTCGACCGCGCACTGCACGAGCGCCTCGTCGAGCGGCACCATCGCGTCGCCGAACCGGCGGATGCCGGCCTTGTCCCCGAGCGCCTCGCGCAGGGCCTGGCCGAGCACGATCGCGGTGTCCTCGACCGTGTGGTGGGCGTCGATGTGGGTGTCGCCGTCGGTGGTCACGGTGAGGTCGACCAGGGAGTGTCGTGCGAACTACGCCAGCATGTGGTCGAAGAACCCCACCCCGGTCGAGACGTCGGAGCGGCCCGAGCCGTCGAGGTCGACCGTGACGTGGACCTTGGACTCCTTGGTCTCGCGGTCCAGGCTGGCCGTGCGGCTCATGTCCGTGCCTCCGTGTCCGTCACCGAGCTGAGTGCGTCCCTGAATGCTGCCATCTCCGCCGGCGTGCCGATGGAGACCCGCAGCCATCCGTCTGGCCCGGTCTCGCGGACGAGCACACCGCGGTCGAGCAGACCCTGCCAGACGGCGTGCCGGTCGGCGAAGTGACCGAACAGCGCGAAGTTCGCGTCGCTGTCGGCCACCGTGAACCCCTGCGCCCGCAACCACTCGACGCATCCGTCGCGCTCGGCCCGCAGGTCGTCGACCCGGCCGAGGAGCTCGTCGGCGTGCCGGAGGGCGGCCAGCGCGACCGCCTGGGTGACCGCCGACAGGTGGTAGGGCAGCCGGACGACCCGCAGGGCGTCGCAGACCTCGGTGGAGGCGGCGAGGTAGCCGACCCGGGCCCCCGCCAGGGCGAACGCCTTGCTCATCGTGCGGGTCACGACCAGGTTGGGGTGGCGGGGCAGCAGCTCCAGCGCGCTGGAGGTGCCGGCGCGGCGGAACTCGGCGTACGCCTCGTCGACCACCAGCACTCCGTCGTCCAGCGCCTCGCACAGGACCGTGACGGCCGACAGCGGGAGAGAGGTGCCGGTCGGGTTGTTCGGCGACGGCAGCAGTACGACGTGGGGTCGCCGCTCGCGGACCAGCGCGACCGCGCGGTCGACGTCGAGCGTGAAGTCGTCCTCGCGCCGGCCGGTCTCCCAGGTGGTGTGGGTGTCGCGGGCGTACTCGGGATACATCGAGTAGGTCGGGGCGAAGCTCAGCGCCAGCCGGCCCGGTCCACCGAAGGCCTGGAGGAGGTGGAGCATCACCTCGTTGGAGCCGTTGGCGGCCCAGACCTGCCCGGCGGTGACGCCGTGGCCGAGGTAGTGCGCCAGCGCTTCGCGCAGCGCCACGAACTCACGGTCGGGGTAGCGGTTGAGGTCGCGCGCAGCCTCGGCGACGGCGCGTTCGATGTCCGCGACCACGGCGGCCGAGGGCGGGTAGGGGTTCTCGTTGACGTTGAGCAGGACCGGGACGTCGAGCTGCGGTGCGCCGTAGGGCTCGATGCCGCGCAGCTCGTCCCGCAGCGGCAGCGGCGTCATCCGGGAAACCGGACCTGCACGGCGGCGCCGTGGCCCGGCAGGTCCTCGGCCTCGGCCAGGGTGACGACGTGGTCGGCCACCTCGGCCAGGGCGTCGCGGGAGTAGTCGACGACGTGCACTGCCTTGAGGAACGACCGCACCGACAGCCCCGAGGAGTGGCAGGCACAGCCCGCCGTGGGCAGCACGTGGTTGGACCCGGCGCAGTAGTCACCGAGCGACACCGGCGCGTAGGGCCCCACGAAGATCGCGCCGGCGTTGTGGACCCGGGCCGCGACGGCAGCCGGGTCGGAGGTGTGGATCTCGAGGTGCTCGGCGGCGTAGGCGTTGATGACCTCCAGGCCCTGCTCGAGGTCATCGACCAGCACGATGCCCGACTGCCGCCCACCGAGGGCGGTGCGGATCCGCTCGGTGTGTCGGGTCGCGAAGACCTGCTTGTCGAGCTCGGCCTCGACCTCGTCGGCCAGCCGGAGCGAGTCGGTGACCAGCACGCTCGCCGCCTGGGGGTCGTGCTCGGCCTGGCTGACCAGGTCGGCGGCGACGTACGCCGGGTCGGCGGTGTCGTCGGCGAGGATCGCGATCTCGGTGGGGCCGGCCTCCGAGTCGATCCCGATCCGGCCCTTGAGCAGGCGCTTGGCCGCGACCGTGTAGATGTTGCCCGGACCGGTGACCAGGTCGACGCGCGCGCACTCCCCCGCGCCGTAGGCGAACATCGCGATCGCCTGCGCACCGCCGACGGCGTAGACCTCGTGCACCCCGAGAAGCGCGCAGGCGGCCAGGATGGTGGCGGCCGGAAGCCCGTCGTTGTCCCGGTGCGGCGGGCTGGCCAGAGCGATCGAGGAGACACCCGCGACCTGGGCGGGCACGACGTTCATCACCACGCTGGAGACCAGCGGAGCGATCCCGCCGGGTGCGTAGAGCCCCACCCGCCGGATCGACACCATCCGGTGGGTGACCGTGGCGCCGGCACCGAACGAGGTGGTCACGTCGTGCTCGAGCTCGGCCTCGCAGCTGTGGCGCAGGCGCGAGATCGACTCCTCCAGCCCGGCCCGTACGGCTGGGTCGAGGTCGGCCAGCGCCCGGTCGAGCGACTCCTGCGGCACTCGCAGGTGCTTCGGTGCGACCCCGTCGAACCGCAGGGAGAGCTCCTCGATCGCCTCGACCCCGCGGGCGCGGACGGCCTCGCAGATCGGTCGGACCGCCTCCACCGCCGCATCCACGTCGAGCTCCGCGCGCGGTACGACGTCGCGGTAGTCCGCGGGCGCGCTCCCACGCAGGTCGATTCGCCGGATCATGCCCCGATTCTACGAACGGCGCCTCGGTGCGCCGCCCGGTGCCCACGGAGGGGACGACTACGCTCGCCCCATGAGCGACACGCTCCCGATGTTCCCGCTGAACACCGTGCTGTTCCCGGGGATGAGCGTGCCGCTGCGGGTCTTCGAGGACCGCTACCGGGCGCTGGTCCACCACCTCCTCCGGGTCGACGACCCGACCGAGCGGGTCTTCGGGTCGGTCGGCATCCGTGAGGGCTACGAGGTGGGCGAGCACGGCGCACAGTGGCTGTTCCGCATCGGCTGCCGGGTGAAGCTGACCGAGGTCGAGTCGCTGCCCGACGGCACCTTCGAGGTGGAGGTGCTGGGCCTCGACCGGATCGAGCTCGAGCACCTCGACACCACCGGCACCTACCCCGTCGGGCGGGTGACCCCCCTCAGTGAGCAGCACGTCACGGTTCCCGAGACGGTCACCGTGGACGCCCGCGAGACGTGGGCGTCCTACTGCGAGGCGCTGCTCGAGATCGACCGCGAGCCCCCCGCCTCCGAGCTGCCGCACGACCCGGCGTACCTCTCCTGGGCGCTGGCCGCGCTCGCCCCGCTCAGCCTGGCCGAGCGTCAGGCGCTGCTCGAGGCCGAGGACACGACCGGCCGGTTGCGGATGGTCACCGACGTGCTGCGCGGTGAGCTCCGGGTGATGAGCGTCTTCCCGTCGCTGCCGGCGACCGAGGTCGCCCGCACCCGCTGGTCCCCCAACTGAGCGCGCAGCCGTTGGGCCGTTGCCGCTGGTTGAGCAGGGCGCTCTGCGCTGTTGCCGCTGGTTGAGCAGGGCGCTCTGCGCTGTTGCCGCTGGTTGAGGAGGGCGCTCCTGCGCCCGTCTCGAAACCAAGGCGCCCGACCACCACCCTCCTCGAACCCTGCTCCAGGCACCGCCGGTTCCAAGACCAACGGAACGGCGGGTTCCGCGTCAGTTGGTGCTGACCCGGAACGTGAGGTGGCCGAGGTCGCCGTCCACCCAGGCCGAGAACCCCAAGGCCTCCAGGGGCTTGACGTTGTCGAGGGTCTGCGGGTCGGAGCCCGCGCCCTCGGCGATGGACTTCTCGAACCGGTCGACGTCGACGAAGAGGATCTCGGAGGCGTGGTCGGGAGCCGGTACGACGTCCTGGAACGCCCGGGTGTTGCCCAGGTGACCACCGGCGAGCAGCTGCTGCCGATAGTCGGAGGACGGCCCGATGGCGACCAGGTCACCGGAGCTGTCCGACCCGAGCAGCTCGGCGAGCGGGGCCGCATGGCTGCGGAGCTTGTCGAGCACCGGCTCGATCCGGCTCGGGTCGCCCTTCACGACGGCACCGATCGGGATGTGTGAACCGTCGCTGGCGTTGCTCAACGCCGCGTAGTCGATGTCGCCGCCCACCGCGAAGGTGGTCGAGTCGCCGAGCATGGCCTCGACGTCGTCGGGCACTCGGAGGCCGGTCGACTGCTCGATCTGGTGGGTCATCTGGCTGCTCGACATGCCGGCACCCAGGGCGCCGGACATCCGGCCGAGAACGGTCTTCAGCCAGCCCTTCTGCAGTGAGAGCCCGAACGCCGCTGCCGTGTCGTCGGGCAGCCGCGTGACACCGGCACCGGCCTGGTCACCGACGAACCCGGCGGAGCCGGGCAGGTTCGCCTCGGAGACGGCGGCGAGCTCGAGGCCGTTGCTGTTGAAGCGGATCGTGGCCGCCGCACCCTTGAAGGAGCGCAGCTCACGGGTGAGGTCGCCGCTGGGGTCGATCGCAGCCGAGCCGGACGGCATCAGCTGAGGACTGGTGAAACCCGAGGACGGGTCGGTCAGAAAGCTCGACCACCGGTCGAGCTGGCCGGCGAGGTAGATCCCCGCCTGGGGTGCGGCGTACATGTTCACCACCCCGG
>JAHEXO010000067.1 GCA_023252065.1 Nocardioides sp.
AAGTTCTACGCCCTGGTCATCTGGCGCACGCGGGGCGTGCTCCCCGCGATGCTCCAGCTGGTCTACCTCGGCAACGCCGAGATGTTGCGCTATGTCCCCGACGAGGCCGACCTGCTGGCCACCGAGCGCAAGGTGGAGGCCATCTGGCAGGCGATCCGGCGGGCCGAGGAGTCGGGCGACTGGCGACCCAGCCCCGGCCGGCTGTGCGACTGGTGCTCCTTCCACGAGCTGTGCCCCGCCTTCGGGGGCACGCCTCCGCCGCTGCCCTCACGCGAGGGCGACAGCGGTGAGCTCACCGTCGAGGACGTCGCCCCCTGAGTGGGTCGGGGAGCCTTCCTCACGCCCCGCCGACGCCGTTGCGCTCGGCCCACAGGGCGGCCTGCGTACGGTCCACGACGCCGATCCGCTGGAAGGTCGAGGTCAGGTGCGCCTTCACGGTCCGCTCGGAGATGCCGAGCCGCCGCGCGATCTGCTTGTTGGCGAGCCCCTGTCGCACCAGCGCCAGCACCTCGCTCTCCCGCGGGGTCAGCTCGGCGGCCGCGGTCGACGTCGTACGCCGAGAGCCGAGGAGCTCGCGGGCGGCGCGGGGGTTGATCGGCGACTCCCCGCGTGCCACCGCCCGGATGCCGCGCAGCACCTCGTCGGGCTCGGCGTCCTTGAGCAGGTAGCCCAGGGCTCCGGCGTCGAGCGCGCCGACTATCCGCTCCGCGTCGGAGTACGACGTCAGCACCAGCACGTCGGCCAGCTCCTCGCCGACGATGGTGCGGGTGGCGCTCACCCCGTCCACGCCGGGCATCTGCAGGTCCATCAGCACCACGTCGGGGCGCAGCTCGCGGACCACCTCGACGGCCTGGGACCCGTCGGAGGCGGTGCCGACCACCTCGAGGTCGGGCTCGCCGGCCAGCATCTGTGACAGCCCGGCCCGCAGCACCGCGTGGTCGTCCACGATCACCACCCGGATCGTCTCGCCCGTCATCTGCGCTCCACCACCATTCTCACCGTCGTCCCGACACCAGGAGCCGACTCCACCCGGACCCTGCCACCGCCGTCCTCGACCAGGCTCTGCAGCCCCCGCAGACCGTAGGAGCCCTCACGCCGGACGGCCTCGGGGTCGAAGCCGACCCCGTCGTCGCGCACCAGCAGCCGGAAGGATCGCTCGTCACCGGTGACCTCCACCGTGAGGTGCTCGGCGTGCGCGTGGCGGACCGCGTTGCGGATCGCCTCCTGGGCCACCCGCCAGAGCAGAGTCACGACCTGCTCGGGCGCGTCCTCGATGCCGGCCACCGCCACCGATGCCTCCACCCCGGCTCCGGCTGCCTGCGCCGTGAGGTCCTCGAGCGCCGCCGCCAGCCCGGCGGCGTTCAGCCCGGGCGGGTGGATCTCGACCAGCAGGGACCGCAACTGCCGCAGGCTGCGGCGTACGGCCTCACCGGAGCGCAGCAGGTCGCGGCGCACAGGCTCGGGCACGCCGTCCTCGCGGGCCGTCGCGGTCAGGGCGAACGCCGTGCCGGCGAGCTCCTGGACGACCCCGTCGTGCAGGTCGCGGGCGATCCGGCGACGCTCGGCCTCCGAGGCGTCCATGGCTCGGACCATCAGGCGCTCGCGCGCGCGAGGCGTGGGTGAGCCGCAGCGTGAGCAGCCCGATCAGTGGCAGCCCGATCAGCAGCACGGCGGCCAGGGCCCCCGTCGTGATCCGGCGGAACGGCGTGAGCACCTGAGCCGCGCGGGCCTTCACCGTCGCCATGGAGTAGTAGGCCTCGAACAGCAGCGGCTCACCATCGGGAGCGTCGATCCGGGTGTAGACCTCGAGGAGGCCGTCATCCTCGGTCTCGAACTTGTTCTCCTGGCGCCGGAGGTCGGAGACCCCGCCCTCGGTGTTGCCCTGACGGAGCACGTGGAGCTGCTCGTCGTCGAGAGTGAACCTCTTGCCGATCAGCTGGGTCTCGTCGCTGTAGACGACCGTGCCGTCACCGCGCCAGATCTTGATCCGGCGTACGTCGCCGACCATCAGCCGGTCGAGCACCTCGCGGTCGAACCGGTCGATCGCGCCGGGGTCGCTGTCCACGAGCCCCTCCGGGATCGCCGGCTCGGCCACCGAGTGCGCGAGGAGGTCGGTGGTGACCCGGGCGTCCGCCACCGCCTCCGACCGGGCAGCACGCTCGGAGAACACCCCGGTCGCCCACCAGGTGGCGGCGAACAGCAGCAGCGTGGCGACCAGGAACTGCACGAGCGGGCTGGTCCAGGGTCGGCGCAGCGCTCTCACGGGGCACTCACGGCTCCTTCCCGGCTCGTGGGTCGGGAGAGCCCACCCGGCTAGAGGGCGATGGTCCCACGGCACACCTGGCCGGTGGCGCGGCGTTCGGCACGGAACGTGAAGGGGTCGGTGCCGGCGAGGTCGGTCATCCGGCGATGGACGCTGAACGAGCCGCTGGTGCCGGCCGTCTTCGAGGCACCCTTGCTGGAGAGGCTCCCGTCGTGCTTGATCGTCCAGTCCCACACCTGGCCGGACCGGTTGCTGTCGACCTCGGCCTCGAGCTCGATCCGCCCGTCGTCGGGCTTGACCTTGAGCTTCCAGGTCGGCGAGCCCGTGCAGCCACCGTGGGCGCGAACGGCGTCCCCGCCGCCGTGGGAGGCGAGCGCCGGCGCCGTCGCCGCCAGCGGTGCGGCCAGGGCGGTCAGGGCGAGTGCGGCCAGGGCGAGACGGGTGCGCATGAGGGGCTCCTCCGGTGGGTCATCGAGACGGTCTGTGGTGACTCCAGGATCACCGCGGACAGGTCGGACCCACCATTGGCCACTGGTACTACGACCCGGGCGCGCCTGGGCCGGGCAGCAGGCTGTCGGCCGTGAGCCCGGCGAGGTCGTCGACGATGACGGTCCGTGGTCCCGGCGTGACGCGCACGTGGAGCGGCACGCACAGGACCCGGCAGCCGGCGGCCTCGGCAGAGGTCACGCCGGTCGGTGAGTCCTCGATCGCGAGGCAGTCGGACGCCAGGACGTCGAGCAGGCGGGCCGCGGTCAGATAGGGCTCCGGATGGGGCTTGCCGTTGTCGACGGTGTCGCCGGTGACCACCGCGGCGAAGGTGTCGTCCGGCAGCCCGGCCAGGATCGGCTCGACCAGCCGGGTGTAGGACATCGTGACCAGCGCGCAGGGCACCCCGGCCTGACGCAGCGACTCGATCAGCTCGCGCGCACCCGGCCGCCACGGCACCTCGCGCCGTACGCTCGCGACGACGTCGTCGAGCAGCTCCTCGACGATCTGCTCGGGAGATACGTCGATCCCCAGGCGGTCTTGCAGGTAGCGGCCCGAGACCAGCAGGTCGTTGCCGACGAGCCGCAGCGCGTCCTCCTGGGTCCAGGTGCCGCCGTGGCGCTCGGCGAGGGCGAACTCCGCCTCGATCCAGGCGGGCTCGGTGTCGACCAGGGTGCCGTCCATGTCCCACAGCACGGCGGCGAACGACGAGAGTGGGCGCTGGTGTTCATCAGCGGCCCGCTCACCTGCGAGCCCACGGGGTCCGGCGGTGCTCAGAGCATCCACCGCGACGTCCCGAGCCGTGTCGGTATGACTGTCCATGTGACTATCCAGCCTAGGGGGCAGGGGGCGTTGCCTGGCCACCACCGTGCGTGGAACGACCACGGCGCCTCACGCCCGAACGTTCTCCTGCAAGAGGCGAGTCAGCAGTCCCCTGGCATCGAGTCCTTGCAGGTATGCACGAGCGGTCTCCACTGCGCCTTCGGGTACCAGCTCCACCGGCAGCACGGCCACCGCGTCGAGCGTCATCAGCGCGTGGGTGAACGGGTCCCCTACGGCGAGGCGGGCCGCCAGCAGGCTGTCGTAGGCGTTCGCCGCCTCGGTGGCGTTGCCGTCGAGGGCGGCGACGCCCGCCTCCAACGCAAGCCTGGCCGCGGCGGCCCAACGTCGTTCGTCCGGCGGCATGGCCTCGAGCGCTGCCCGGGCCCTGCCGACGTCCCCCAACCACAAGGCGGCCCGCGCCGCGCACCAGGCGGCGGACCCGCTGTTGGGCCCCAATGGCTCCAGGCCGACCGCAGCCATGGCTTCGTCGTAGGCGCCCGTCAGATCGCCGGCGGTCAGCCGGACAACCGCAGAGACCCTGTCGTACCAGGCGCGCATAGTGCGGTCGCCGTCCTCGGTGCCGAGCCTGCCCACCTGGTCGAGGGTGGCGCGGGCCAGGGCTCGGTCCCCTCGGTAGGCGGCGAGCAACGCGATGTCGAGGCGTAGTGGCTCGGCCACCGTCTCCGGCAGGGCCGGCCGGTCCAGGAGCTCGGCGAGCAGCCCGTCGGCCTGCTCCCAGGCACCGGTCTCCACTGCGAACTCCACTGCGTTGGCGGAGGCGATGACCTCGGGGCGGCCCAGACCGCCCCGGTGGGCGACCGAGGCGGCCTCGAGGGACTGCTCGAACGCGTCGGTCCACTCCTCGGCCTCGAGCGACATCGCGACCAGCACGTTGGCCGCGGTCCGCAGGTCGTTCTCCTCGCCCGCGACCGCGAGCAGCCCACGACGCAGCACCATCGACTCGCGGCGGCGTCCGAGGAGTGCGAGCACGGAAGGCAGGATGGAGATCGTGCGCTGGAAGCGGTCCCACGCCCCGGACCGCTCGAACCCGGCCAGCGCGCGGTCGATCCGGGTCAGGCAGGTCGCGAAGTCGCCGTCGATGTAGGCCAGAAAACCCAGGACGAAGTCATAGGAGGCGCGAGCCAGCACGTCGGTGGAGTCACCCAGCCGTTCTCCCATTGCGTCGGCCAGCGAACGCATCTCCACAATCAGGTCCATCTCGCTCAACGCTTCGCCGAGCAGGCCCATCGCCACGACTTCAGCGGTGATGTCGCCCGTCGCGCGCAACACCTCGATCGCCTCCCGGCCGTAGGCGAGCCGGCTGTCGTACTGCAGGGCGTCCTGCGCGGCGCGGGCTGCCTGCTGCAACAGATCGGCGCGCTCGTGACCGGCAAGGGTGATCTGCAAGGCCTGCTCGGCGAAGACCAGCGCCTGCTCCGGCGACCCCAGGGACGTGGCTCGTTCGCTGGCCTGCTGCAGCCAATCCCGCGCTCGAGCCGCCAGGGCGTCGGCGTCGGGTCCGGCTGGGGTCGCGCGGAGCGCCTCGAGGTAGTGCGCGGCCACCGCCCCGGCGAGCTCTTCGTCGTCGGCCGCCTCCAGGTGGTGAGCCACCGCGAGGTGCCCCCTGCGCCGGTTGGACTTGGCGAGCATGCCGTAGGCGACCTCACGGATGATCGCCTGCAGGAACGCGTACTGCCCGCGCTCCGGTGACCGTGGGTCGGCCTCGCGCACAAGGAACTCACGGCGTGACAGGTCGTGCAGCCTGGGTACGAGCCCCGTGGTGGCCATGCCCGTCACCGCCGACAGCGCCTCCAGCGTGAAGCTCTTGCCGAGCACGGCGGCGTCCTGCAGCAGCGCTCGGTCCTCGGCCCCGAGGTCGTCCAGGCGTGAGGCGACCAGCGCCTGCAGCGTCTCCGGCACGTCGAGTTCACCGAGGTCGCCGACGAGCTCGTAGGTGCCGTCGACCAAGCGCAGCACGCCGCGGTCGGCCAGCATCCGGATCGTCTCCACCGCGTAGAGAGGCATGCCCTCGGCGCGGGTGACGATCCGCGACACCGCTCCTGCCGCGGCGTCCGGCACCATGCCGGACACGAGCTCGGACATCGCGTCGTCCTGGAGGGGCTCGAGGTGCAGTGACAAGAAGCTGCGGGTGCCCACACCCCAGCTGGGCCGGCGGTCGGTGAGCTCGGGACGAGCCAGCGTGACGATGAAGATCGGCTTGGTGCGCGACCACTCCATGAGCGACTCGATGAAGTCCAGCAGCCCGGCATCCGCCCACTGCAGGTCCTCGAACACCAACGCGACCGTGCCCGCGTCGCTGATCCGCTCGAAGAAGGTCCGCCAGGCGGCGAACAGCTCCTCCCGCCCACCGGCCGGACGGTCGTCCAGCCCCAACAGGAATGCCAGTCCCGGCTCGAGCCAACGACGCTCCTCCTCCGACGGCACGTGCTGGGCTACGGACGCGGTCAGCTTGGCGCGCGACACTCCGGGCGGGTCGGTCTCGGCGATGCCGGCCCGCATGCGCACCATCTCGCCCAACGCCCAGAACGTGATGCCGTCGCCGTAGGAGGGGCACCGGCCGCGGTGCCACCAGACGGTCTCGGTCAGCCCGTCGGCGTACTTCAGCAGCTCCCACGACAGGCGGGACTTGCCGATGCCACCGATCCCGATCACCGAGACAGCCCGCGCTCTGCCCTCGCGGCCGGTGACGTGCAGCATCTCCTTGAGCATCCGCAGCTCTTCGGCCCTGCCGACGAACGGCGGCTCGACCACCATTCTGTTCGCACCGAGCCGCTGGGCCACGACCCGCAGCGCCCGCCAGGCCCGGACCGGCTCCTCCTTCCCCTTCAGTGTCAGCTCACCGGCGCTTACGAACGCGATCGCGCCGGACGCCGCCCGGACGGTCGCCTCACCGACCAGCACTGACCCGGGGTCCGCTGCGGACTGCAGCCGTGCAGCGGTGTTGACTGTGTCACCGGTGACCATGCCCTGGTGGTCGATGGCCTGGGCCGTGGCCGCCTCGCCGGTGACCACGCCGCACCGGGCCTGCAGTTGCGCGCCGACCGACTCACCCAGGGCGGCCACCGCGTCGACGAGCTCCAGGGCGGACCGGACGGCGCGCTCGGCATCGTCCTCGTGGGTGACCGGGGTGCCCCACACCGCCATCACCGCGTCGCCGATGAACTTCTCGACCACGCCGCCGTGGCGCTCGATCACCGTTTGGGCGGTCTCGAAGTACGAGTCGAGCAGGGTACGCACGTCTTCGGCGTCCCGCTGCTCCGACAAGGTGGTGAACCCGACCAGGTCGAGGAAGAGGACCGACACCAACCGTCGCTCCTTGGTCGAGGCCCCCGCGCCGCCCGTCGCCTCGTGAACCGGTGGCGAGTCGGCATCGCGGGCCACCAGGGCGCTGCCGCACTCGCCGCAGAACTTGCCGGCAGCCGGGTTGGCCGCACCACACTCCGGACACGTGCGGGCCAGCGGCTTCCCGCACTCCAGGCAGAACTTGCGCCCAGCCTCGTTCCCGGTCCCGCACGCTTCGCAGTTCACGGACGCCCTCTCGTCGACGAGGCACGGCCCGAGGCGGCGAAAGATTATCACCACGTCGATCCTCGACATCGGCCCACGGGAAGAAACGTCGGGGCCTTTGCGGTCAGTCCTCCGGGTCGTAGCCGAGGTTGGGCGAGAGCCACCGCTCGGCCTCGGCGAGGGTCCACCCCTTGCGCTCGGCGTAGTCGGCGACCTGGTCCTGGGCCAGCCGTCCGATCACGAAGTACTGCGACTCGGGGTGGCTGAAGTAGATGCCCGAGACCGAGGCACCGGGCCACATCGCCATCGACTCGGTCAGCGTCATGCCGGTGGCTGCCTCGACGTCGAGCAGGTCCCACAGGACCTGCTTCTCGGTGTGGTCGGGGCTGGCCGGGTAGCCCGGTGCGGGACGGATGCCGGCGTACTGCTCCTTGAGCAGCTGGTGGTTGTCGAGGTGCTCGTCGGGGGCGTAGCCCCACAGCTCGCGCCGGACGCGCTCGTGCAGCCGCTCGGCGAACGCCTCGGCCAGCCGGTCTGCCAGCGACTCGAGCAGGATGCCGGAGTAGTCGTCGATCTGGGCCTTGAACTCCGCGATCTTCGCCTCGGTGCCGAGGCCCGCGGTGACCGCGAACATCCCGATGTAGTCCTTGAGCCCGGTCTCCTTGGGAGCGACGAAGTCGGCCAGGCAGCGGTTGGGGACGCCCGGGCGATGGGCGCCCTGCTGCCGCAGGTGGTGGAGCACGGCGTGCGGGTCGCCCCGGCCCTCGTCGAGATAGACCTCGACGTCGTCGCCGACCGCGTTGGCGGGGAACAGGCCGACGACGCCCTTGGCGGTCAGCCAGCCCTCGTCGACGATCCGGTCGAGCATGACGTTCGCGTCCTCGTAGAGCTTGCGGGCCGTCTCGCCGGACTCAGCGTCGTCGAGGATGTCGGGGAACGACCCCTTCATCTCCCAGGCGTTGAAGAACGGCTGCCAGTCGATGTAGCGGCGGACCTCGGCCAGGTCGACGGCGGGGAAGACGCGCACGTGCTGACCCGCCCCGGGCAGGCCGACGGCCGGCGAGACCGCGTGGTCCTGCTGGAGGAGCAGGTG
>JAHEXO010000582.1 GCA_023252065.1 Nocardioides sp.
TCAGTCCCGAGCGGCGGCGGGGGCGACTAAGAGGGTGCGCACCTGGTCGACGAGGGCGGCCCCGGCAGCGACGGTGAGGGCCGTGCCGGGTGCGCTGTGCGCGCCCTCCCCCACGACGACACCGCCGGCCTCCTCGACGACGAGCCAGCCGGCAGCGAGGTCCCAGGCGTTGAGCCCGGTCTCGGCGTAGGCGTCGACGGAGCCCTGGGCCACCCGCACGAGGTCGAGGGCCGCGCTGCCGATGCGTCGGATGTCCCGGACCCGGGGCAGCACCCTGAGCAGGACCTCGGCCTGGCGGGCGCGCACCTGCGGGTCGTAGCCGAAGCCGGTCGCCAGCAGCGTGCGCGCGAGGCGGTCCTCGGCCGAGACCGACAGGCGCGCAGGAGCGGGCCCGTCGTCCGGGCCCTCCGGGCTCTCCGGGCTGGTCCACGCGCCCGTCCCGCGGCCCGCGTGGTGCACGAGGCGCAGGCAGGGGTCGGCGACCGCGCCGGCGACGGGGCGCCAGCCGCCCTGTGAGTGCGCGTCGCCGACGACGACCGCCACGGACACGGCATACGCAGGGACCTCGTAGAGGTAGTTGACCGTGCCGTCGATCGGGTCGATGACCCACGTCAGACCGGACGTGCCGGAGACGTCGGCGCCCTCCTCTCCGAGGATGCCGTCGTCGGGACGGGCCGACTGGATCAGCCGGTGCAGCAGCTCCTCCGAGCGCCGGTCCATCACGGTCACGACGTCGGTCTCGCTCGACTTCGTGGCGGCGACCCCCATGCGGTCGGGTCGCTCGTCGCGGATGAAACGGGCCGCCTCGGTCGCGAACTGCACGCAGAGGCTCTCGAGCTCCTCGACGGTGACGCCCTCAGGCAGCTGCGGGGGCTGGGGCCGGTCTGGTGTGGTGGTCATCGGTGGTCCTCAGTCGCTGCCGCACAGAGCGGGGCGCGCCTGGCGGAGGTTGGGGCAGCACCCGGGGGCGCACACGGACGGCATCCGGCCCTCGAACTGCGGCACGTCCTCCCCTCGGGCCTCCGCCGCACGCTCGAGCAGCGCGTCGACGAGGTCGCGCACGAAGACGGTGTCCGTGCCGACCGTAGGCACGCGCACATGGGTCAGGCCCAGCTCGTCCGCCGTCTGCTGCGCCTCGGTGTCGAGGTCGTACACGACCTCCATGTGGTCGCTGACGAAGCCGATCGGTGCCGTCACGACGGTGCGGATGCCGGCGACCGCGAGCTCGCGCATGCGGTCGTTGACGTCCGGCTCCAGCCAGGGCTGGCTGGGCGGCCCCGACCGTGAGCAGAAGACGAGCTCGCCGGTGAGGTCTCGACCCAGCTCCCGGTTGACCTCTTCGGTCAGCCGGGAGGCGAGCGCGAGGTGCTGGCGCTGGTAGAGGTTGCCCTCGCCGTCGCCCGGCCCCGACGTGTCGTCCATGGCGTCAGGGATGGAGTGCGTGACGAAGAGCAGCGCGATCTCGGAATCCGGGGCGCCGTCGAGGGCGCGGAGGGAGCGGACGAGCTGGCCGGCGTTGGGGGCAGCGAAGCCGGGCCTCCCGGCGTACTGGGCGACCTTGTCGATCTGCACCTCGACCCCCTCGTCCGCGACGGCGGCGACGGAGTCGGCGAGGTTCTCGCGGTACTGCCGGCACGACGAGTAGCACGAGTAGGCGCTCGTCGTCAGGGCGACGACCCGGCGGTGGCCTGCGGCATGGCTCTCGCGGAGCGCGTCGTCGATGAACGGCGCACTGTTGCGGTTGCCCCAGAGGACCGGCGTGTCGATGCCGCGGGCGTCGAGCTCGGCGCGGAGGGCGGCGAGGAGCGCGCGGTTCTGGTCGTTGATCGGGCTTTGGCCGCCGAAGTGGTGGTAGTGCTCGCCGACGGCCTCGAGCCGCTCGTCCGGGATGCCGCGGCCGGCCGTGACCCGGCGGAGGAAGTGCATGACCTCCTCGGGTGCCTCCGGTCCGCCGAAGCCGAGCAGGAGCACGGCGTCGTAGGGGTCGAGCGGCGGGCGCTCGGACCCGGACCGGGTCGGCTCGGGTGTCGGTGCTGCGTCTGGTGTCATGTCTCCGCCATCGGTCGTGAGCAGGGTCAGGGGGTTTTCGTCCGTCGTTCGCAGCGTGCTAGGCGGGACTGGAGCGCAGCGGGGTCGGAGCGTTGAGGTGGAGACGCACCGCCAGCATGCGCAGGGCGAAGACGACCCCGGCCGCGGTCCACAGCACCCAGTCCTGGAGCGACCCGAGCTGCGCGGCGGCGACGACGACCAACGAGCCGAGCATCGCCGGCACGGCATACAACTCGCGGCGCAGCACCTGGAAGAGGAAGGTCACGAGGCCGCCGAGGGTCGCAGCCGTCAGCAGGCGCCAGTCGCTGATGCCGACCGGCGGGATGTCGCCGATGAGCAGGTCACGCACGATTCCGCCGCCTAGGGCCGCGGCGCACGCGAGCACGAGGACGCCGAAGAGGTCGAAGCGCTTCTTGACGGCGACGAGCCCTCCGGAGAGCGCGAAGACGAACACGCCGACGAGGTCGAGGGCGAGCTGCGCGGATGCGAAGGAGGTGGGCACGCCAGAGCAAACGGTACCTGTGCGGCGTGGTCGCTTTGGTGGGCACCCGGCCCGGTGGCATGCTCGTCTGCACGACGCACCGGCGAGCCCATCACGCGACCACCGGCCCG
>JAHEXO010000068.1 GCA_023252065.1 Nocardioides sp.
GGGCGGCGCCCAAACGGCGAGGAGAGGGCTCAGACGGTGAGGGTGCGGCCGAGCAAGGCGCGCAGCTCCACGAAGGAGCGCTCGGCGCCGGTCTCGTCGTACATCGAGGTGTCGTTCATGGTGTAGCCGTGCGGTGAGCCGGGGTAGATCTCGTTCGTGGCCGTCAGCCCGGCCTCCGCCAGGGCCCTCCCGAGCCGCTGGACCGCCTCCGGCGTCATCGAGCGGTCCTGGTCGGCGTGCCCGAAGACGAACTCCGCTCGCGCCCGCGGAAGCCCGGCATGCGGGCTGTCGGGTTCGTCGGTCACCAGCCCGCCTCCGTGGAAGCCGGCCGCCGCCACGACTGCCGGGTCGAGGTTGGCTGCTCGCACCGCGAGGCGCGCACCCATGCAGTAGCCGACCACGCCGACCTCGTCACCGGCGCAGTGCTCGCGCAGGGCGGCCAGGTAGCACGGGATGTCGCGGGTCATGGCGTCGGGGGTCAGCGCGCCGAGGCGGGGGCCGACCAGCTCGAAGAACGCCTCGCGGGCGCCGGGGGCGGTCAGGTCGTCGTCCGGCGAGGTCTCTGCGGCGGTGCCGGAGCGGTAGAGGGTGTTCGGCGCCAGCACGGTGTACCCCCACGCGGAGATCCGGTCGGCCATCCGCTCGATCTGCGGCCGCAGCCCGATCGCGTCGATGAAGAGCAGGACGCCGGGGCCGGAGCCGGTCACGTAGGCCTCGGCGGTGCCGTCGGGCATCTCGATGTCGATGAGGGTCACGGCGCCGAGGCTAGCCCCGGCGTCCTCGGGCCGGACCGGCGTCGCACGGTCAGGTTCTTGACAGACAGCGACACCGACGATGGAGTGACTGCTCCTCGGCCTGACGGCCCCGCCCGACGGAAGGCCGCCCGTGCACCACCACCTGAGCTGGCTCGAGGCCGTCGTCGTCGGGCTCCTGCAAGGCGTCTCGGAGCTGTTCCCCGTCTCCAGCCTCGGGCACAGCGTGCTGCTGCCGGCGGTGCTTGGGGGCGCCTGGGCCAGAGACCTGAACGTCTCCGCCCCGGAGTCGCCGTACCTCGCCTTCATCGTCGGCACCCACGTCGCCACGGCGATCGCGCTGCTGGTCTTCTACCGCCGCGACTGGGCGCGGCTGATCCGGGCACTCTTCTCCAGTCTGCGCCACCGCGGCGCCGGCACTCCCGATGAGCGCCTGATCTGGCAGCTGGTCGTGGGCACGATCCCCGTGGGCCTGGTCGGCCTGCTCTTCGAGCATTGGCTGCGTACGACGCTCGGGCGTCCGGTCCCGGCCGCGTGGTTCCTGATCGTGAACGGGCTGATCCTGCTCGGCATCGAGTGGTGGGCGGCGCGTCACCCGGTGACCGAGACCGTCCCGCCCGACATCCCCGGCGACGACGTCGCCGCCGGCATCGCCGCCGACGCCCGGCTCTCACGGATGTCGTTCGGTCGGGCGCTGGCGATCGGCAGCTTCCAGATCGCGGCGCTGGCGCCCGGCATCTCGCGTTCGGGCATCACCACCGCGGCCGGCATGCGGGCCGGCATCCGACGCGAGGACGCCCTCCGCTTCGCCTTCCTGCTGTCGACGCCGGTCATCCTGGCCGCCGGCGTGCTCAAGATCCCCGACCTCCTCGGGCCGCTCGGCGACGGCATCCGCCCGCAGGCGCTGTTCGGGTCGGTGGTGGCCGGGCTCGGTGCCTACGTCGCCGTGCGCTGGTTGACCCGCTGGGTGCACACCAACACGCTGCGGCCCTTCGGCTGGTACTGCGTGCTGGCCGGCATCGCCTGCCTGGTGCTGTTCGCGGTCCGCTGACCCGGCGGACCCATCCGCGGCTGACGAGCGCGGCGTACGCACGATA
This sequence comes from Nocardioides sp., assembly GCA_023252065.1. Next base: position 1,850 of record JAHEXO010000068.1, read on the forward strand.
GGTTGCTCCCACGCCGCTGAACTTCGATGTATCAGGCCGCTCGGGCGCGCCTCCTCGGGGGATGTGATGACCATGCATGGCGCACCGGGGGGCCCGACCTCCTCGGGGCTGTACGACGCCGCCACGGAAGCCTTCCGGCGCTGGCGTGACGGTGACGACGCGGCCCTCGACGACCTGGTCCGGGTGATGAGCCCGGTGCTGTGGCACGTCGTCCGCGCGACCGGCCTCGACAAGGAGACCGCGGAAGACGTCGTCCAGAACACCTGGCTCACGCTGGTCCGCTCGGCCGAGTCGGTCCGCGACGCCCAGGCGATCACCCGCTGGCTCTGCACCGCCGCCCGCCGCGAGGCCTGGCGGGTCAGCAAGGCCTCCACCCGCACCCGCCCGGTCGAGGACGAGGTGCTCGACGCGCGGATGCCGGCGCAGGTCTCGCCCGAGTCCGCGGTCGTCACCGACGACGAGAACAACCGCCTGTGGCATGCCCTCGGCCGGCTCCCCGAGCGGTGCCAGAAGCTGCTCCGGATCGTGGCCTGGGAGCCACGACCGGACTACTCGGCGGTCGCCGAGACCATGCAGATGCCCATCGGCAGCATCGGCCCGACGCGCCGGCGCTGCCTCGACAAGCTCCGCGTCGAGCTCGGAGGTGTGTCATGAAGCTCTCGGACGAGGACCTCCTGGAGGCCGTCGCGTCTCTGTACGCCGCGTTCGACCCGGCGCCCGACGACCTGGCCGACGGCGTGCTCGCCCGGCTCGCGGTCGAGGACCTCGAGTCGGAGTACGAGCTGCTGACCCTGGTCGAGCGGGTCGACCTGGCGGCCGGCACCCGGTCCGGCACGGACACGACCACCGACGGGGACGACGCGACGGTGGCGCTGGAGTTCGCCGGCACGTCCTACCGCGTGCTCGTGCGCATCTCGACCGTCGACGGCCATCGCCGGCTCGACGGCTGGGTGGTGCCGGCCGTACCCATGCACATCCTGGTCGGCCCTCCCGGCGAGGGCCTCGCGCACCTGCGCCAGAGTGCCGACGCCGACGACGACGGCCGCTTCGAGTTCCCGACCCCGATGACCGGTGAGGTCCGGCTGTGGCTCGTGCCGCAGGTCGCCGACCCCGCCTCCGCACCGCCGCCGTTCGTCACCCCGCCGTTCCTGATCTAGGAGACCATCGCCCTGTGAGCACCCCGCCGAGCAGAAACGACAACCTCGCCCCGCGTCGCGCCACCCGGCCCTCGACCATGAGAGAGCCCGTGGCACCACCGGCGCACGTGCTCGCACAGGTCAACGGCCGGGTCCTCGACCCGGGTACGGCGCTCACGATCAAGGGCGTCCAACCGCAGTCCACCGTCTACGTCGGGCCGCGGATCACGATCTCCCGGAGCAGCGACGTCTACCGGGTCATCGAGCAGCTCTCCGAGGTCGCCGACGCACTCGGCTGGGAGCTCGACAGCGAAGACGCCGAGCGCGAGCTCGCCGAGCACCGCAAGCGGCTCGGTCTGGTCCGCGTCGACCTCCAGGTCAAGAGCGAGCAGGTGGCGCTCGCCCCCGATGGCTGGGTGCTGCTGCAGCAGGCTCGCGCCCGCTTCGGCATCGAGGCGATGCGCGGAGTCGGGCTCGACCACGTGGTCACGTTCCGCGGCGGGATCGACCCGGACCCCTACCACGACCCGGACCCTTACCACGACCCGGACCCCTACCACGACCCGGACCCCTACCACGACCCCGACCCCTACCACGACCCTGACACCGCCGGAGGTGGGTCCTCGGCGGCGATCGCGACCTACGCGCGGCAGGGCTCGGGCGGCCGGCAGCCCCTGGCCTACGTGGGTCCGAGACCGCGTCGGCATCCTGACGACGAGTTCCTCGAGCATCGCCGTCCCGTGGTGGCCACCCTCGACACCGGGTGCGGCAAGCACTGGTGGCTGGACCACGTCGTGCGTCACGACATCGGGATCGACGGGCATGCGATCGGCTACGTCGACGACGCCACCGACGCCGAGAAGTGGCCCGACCAGTCCGGACCCCTCGACGGCGGCATCGACACCCTCGCCGGTCACGGCACCTTCATCGCCGGCCTGGTCCACCAGGCCTGCCCCGACGCCGAGATCCACGCGTGGCGGATCGTCGGATCCGAGGGGCCGATCGTCGAGAGCGACCTCATCGACGCGCTGGCCGACATCGCCGAGCTCGTACGTCGCCACCGCGACGGCGAGCAGGGCGGTTACCCGATCGACGTGCTCAACCTGTCGATGGGCTACTACCACGAGACGCCCGAGGACGAGCTGTTCGACCCGACGATGTACGACATCCTCCACCTGCTCGGGGAGTGCGGCACTGCCGTGGTCTGCTCGGCCGGCAACGACGCCACGGCGCGCCCGATGTTCCCCGCGGCGTTCTGGGAGTGGGCGGACGGTCTCGGGCCGATCGCCGACGACCCCGACGCCGTCCCGATCACGTCGGTCGGCGCGCTGAACCCGAACGGCACCGACGCCTTGTTCTCCAACGCCGGCACCTGGGTGCGCGCCTACGCGCAGGGTGCGTCGGTGATGAGCACCATCCCCTCGTTCCAAGGGGGCCTTCAGGCGATCGCCCGCACCGAGGCCTACCACCGGATCCGGGAGTCGGCCGACCCCGACGACTACACCAGTGGCTTCGCGCTGTGGAGCGGGACGTCGTTCTCGGCGCCCCTGTTCGCGGGCCGCGTGGCGCGTCGGCTGCTCGGCCTCACTCCGCCGCCGGGGAACGCGGAGCCGGTCGCGGATGCCGTGAGCCGGGGTCGAACGGCGGTGGCGGCCCAGATCGCCGCCACCCCATGATGGGTGGGTGTCCCGAGGAGAGGAGCTACGCGCCCGCGCGATGACGGCCGTGCGCGCCGGGAACTTCGATGGTGCCCGCGCACTTCTCGGCCGCGCGCGGCGAAGCGCGGGCGATGACGTCAACCTGCTGGCCCTGATCAGCCTCTCCGACGCCTACCTGGACGCCGAGCTGAACGGAGTGGGCGCAGCGATCCCGGCTTGCCGCGAGCTGCTCACAGCACCGGGACTGACCGAGGAGACCCGTGGCCGGATCTGGGCCCAGCTCGGTCTGCTCCAGATGCGGGGCGGGGATGCACCCGGCGCAGAGCGGTCGTTCTCCGAGGCCATCGAGCGGCTCCAGGAATCTCCCGAGCACCTCGGAAGAACCCTTCTCAACCGCGGCACCCTGCACCTCGGACAGCATCATGCGGCCGCAGCCGTAGCCGACTTCCGCGGCGCTGCCGACGAGTTCGCTCGGTCCGGGTTGGGAATCCAGGCAGCCAAGGCAGCCCACAACGTCGGCTACGCCTCCTTGCTCGAGGGCGACCTGGTCGACGCCTTGGCAGCGATGGAAGCTGCAGCGCGAGTGCTGGCCCCGCTCTCGGACGTGTCGCGCGCTCAAGGCGAGCAGGACCGAGCCGAGGTGCTGCTCGCTGCGGGCCGCCCGCGAGAGGCCGCTAGCGCCCTGCATGCCGCCGCGGACGCCTACGGGCGCCAGCGGCTGCGACGGTTCCAGGCGGAGTGCGAGTACGTCCTGGCCCGGACCCTGCTCCGTGAGGATCCCCGCGAGGCGCGGGTGGTGGCGCGGCGTTCGGCGAGGCGGTTCGCCTCGCACGGCGCGCCGGCCTGGGCCGACCGGGCGGAGGCGTTGGCGATCGCGGCGTCGATCCGCACCGGCGTACGGGCTCCGTCGGTGCTGGCCAGGGCCGACGAGCTCGTGGCAGCACTGCGCGACGAGGGGCTGGACGGTGAGGCCGATCAGCTCGCCCTGATCGCCACCCGGCTGGTGCTCCGGCGCGGCGACCTCGATGACGCCGAGCAGCGGCTGGCACGGGTGCGGCTGACCGAGGACGCCCCCATCCCGCTGCGGCTGCTGCGCCACGAGGTGCGGGCCGACCTCGCCACCGCCAGGCGCCGGCGGGCCGACGCACGGCGCGAGATCACGCAGGGGCTGACGGCGCTGCACCGGTGGCAGTCGTCGTTCGGCAGCCTCGACCTCCAGAGCACGCTGGTCGGGCACGGTCGCGGGCTGGCCACGCGCGGGCTCACGTCCGCGCTCGACGACGGGCGACCCGAGCTGGTCTACGAGTGGTCGGAGCGCGCCCGCGCGCTGGTCGGCCGGGTCACGCCGGTCCGGCCACCTCGCGACGAGGAGATCGCGGCCGACCTGGCCGCGCTGCGCCAGCTCGCTCCGGGCGACCGGCGGCGTGGCGAGCTGGCCGACCGCATCGCCCGCCACAGCTGGGCTGCACCCGGAGGCGGCGAGGTCGGCGAGCCCGCGCCGCTCGGCGAGCTGCAGGCCGGGCTCGGCAAGGGGGCGGCCCTGGTGGCCTACGTCGCGGCCCCGCGCCGCCTGGCCGGCCTCGTCGTCACCGACATCGACGCGACCGTCGTCGATCTCGGCGACGTGTCCGCCCTGCGCAACCGGCTCGACGCGGTCTCGGCCGACCTCGACATGGCGGCGTCGCGCAGCGAGGGCCCGATGGCCGCCGCGATCCGGGCCAGCCTCCACCGCAGCCTCGACGAGGTGGCCCGACACCTGGTCGCGCCGGTGCTCCCCCTCGTCGGCGACCGTCGGCTGGTGCTGACCCCGGCCGGCAGCCTCGCCGGTACGCCGTGGACCCTGCTCCCCGGCTTCGTCGGCCGGCCGCTCACCATCCCGTCGTCGGCCACGCACTGGCTGCGGCACGGCGACGGCTCCCCGCACGCCCGGCTCGGCCTGGTGGCCGGACCCCGCGTCGACCGGGCCGCCGAGGAGGTGCAGCGCGCCGCGCAGGCGTGGGCCGGCTCGGGCGGCGAGCCCGAGGTGCTGCTCGGGACCGACGCCTCGGCCGACCGCGTCGCCGCCCTCGCCGAGCGGGTCGACGTGCTCCACCTCGCCGGTCACGGCCGCCACTCCGGGGAGAACCCGCTCTTCTCCGCCGTCGAGCTCGCCGACGGACCCTGGTTCGGCTACGACATCGACTCCCTGGCGCACACCCCGTCGACCGTGGTGCTGTCGGCCTGCGAGCTCGGCCGGGTCTCGGTCCGCTCCGGCGAGGAAGCGGTCGGCATGACCGCGGCCTGGCTCCATGCCGGCGTCCATCACGTGCTGTCCTCCCCCGCACTCGTCGCCGACGAGGTGGCCTGCGAGGCACTGGCGCGCTGGCACGGGCTGGTCGCCGCCGGTGCCGCCCCTGCCGAGGCCCTGGCCAACGTCGGGGAGGAGCTGCGCAGCGGCCCGCCGCTGCCGTTCCTGTGCTTCGGCCGCGGCTGGTGAAGAAAGTCCGTACGTCGCGTATCAGCGCCCACCCGTCCGGCTCCTAGGTGGTCAGAGACCAGGCGCTGCTTCGGGGGAACAGCGCTCTGCGTCCACAGGGAGCCGGTCACGGCGATGGCCGGGTCGCGGGAGCACCGGGGGGATGCTCAGGCGGCCCGGCTTCTCTGTGTGCCCATCTCCCCGGCCCTGAGCCCGGCCCTGAGCCCGGCCCCCGACCCGCCCTGGGCTCAGCCCCGGGCCGCGTCGACGAGGCGCTGGACGTAAGGCGTCCACCACCCGTCGTACCGCTGCTGGAGCTGGGGGATGCGCCAGTCGCTGCCCTCCACCATCTGCCGGCACCGATAGCTGGCGCAGTGGCAGCGCAAGAACCACTCCTCGTCGACGATGCTCATCGCGTAGTCGACCAACAGCTCGCTGCCCGCGGCGACGTCCGCGCGCGTGGCCAGGGCGTAGGCGTCGACCCAGCCCAGGCTGGGGTCGCAGGCGTGGTTGGCGAAGCGGTTGAGGTTGCCCGGCGTGAGCACGAGGTGCAGGGCGTCATCGACGGTCACGGAGTCGATCTCGCCGTCCGCCGCCTCGGTCATCGACCGCAGGGTCTCGGTGTCGACCAGGCGGCCGCCGAGCCGCGAGACGACGGTGCCGGCCGGCAGGTCCACGGTCGTGAACAGGCCGCGCCCGGCCACCGTGCTCGGACGGACCTCGACGTCGGGGTGGAGCCAGCAGTCGGGCCCGGGCTCCTGCTCAGCCACCGAGCGCCTCGTCCAGCCCGTCCAGGAGGCGGTCGACGTCGTCGTCGTCGGTGTAGGGCGCGAGCCCCATCCGCAGCGCCCCTTCCGGTCCGAGCCCCAACCGGCGCGCGGCCTCGTAGGCGTAGAAGGAGCCGGCGGGCGCGTTGACGTTGCGCACCGCGAGCACGTCTCGGACGTCGCGCACGTCGCGGCCCGCGAACGTCGCCAGCAGCGTCGGCGTACGACGAGGGGCGCGCGAGTGGATCGTGACGCCGGGCAGCGCGCGGAGTCCCTCCTCG
>JAHEXO010000583.1 GCA_023252065.1 Nocardioides sp.
CAGCCCTGACAAATGTCATGCGGAATCAGTGGCATCCCTGACGCGGAACGGGTGGGGCCATAGGGCAGGCTGTGCCCATGATCGACGTGAAAGGGCTCACGCGGGCCTACGGGGACTTCGTCGCAGTCGACGACATCAGCTTCGAGTGCCGACCGGGGACCGTCACCGGCTTCCTCGGGCCCAACGGCGCCGGCAAGACCACGACCATGCGAGTCATGGTCGGGCTGACTCCCGCGACGCACGGCGAGGTCACCATCGGTGGCCTGCACTACTCGCAGATCCCCAACCCGGGCCGGCACGTCGGTGTCCTCCTCGACGCCTCGGCCCAACACGCGGGCCGGACCGGCCGCGAGGTGCTGGAGATCGGTGCGCGCACCATGGGGCTGCCGAGCGCCCGCATCGACGAGATGCTCGACCTCGTCGCACTCGACGCGAAGGAGGCCAAGCGCCGGGTGCGCAACTACTCCCTCGGCATGCGGCAGCGGCTCGGCATCGCTCACGCCCTTCTCGGTGACCCGAGCGTGCTGATCCTCGACGAGCCGGCCAACGGACTCGACCCGGCGGGCATCCGGTGGATGCGCGGCCTGCTCAAGGGGTACGCCGACCGTGGCGGCACCGTCCTGCTGTCCAGCCACCTGCTGCACGAGGTGGAGCAGATCGCCGACGAGATGATCCTGATCGGCCGCGGCCGGATCGTCGCCCGCGGCACCCGCGACGAGCTCCTGCGGCACGCGTCAGGCGGCCAGACGACCGCGCTCGTCACCTCGCTGGACAACACCCGGCTGGCCGAGGCGCTGAACCAGAAGGGCCTCCAGGTGCACCCGGCTGGTGGCGGCCTGCGGGTCACCGCCGAGCCGGTCGACGTCGGCCGCCTGGCTGCGGAGCTCCAGATCGTCCTGACCGATCTCCGGGTCGGCACCGAGGGGGGCCTGGAGGATCTCTTCCTCGAGCTCACCTCCGACGACGCGCGCGACGACGTCAGCCAGCCCGCCCTACCGGGGACTCCCGCATGACGGCGACCGCTCTCACGTTCGACGTCGCCTCGACCCACCGGGTGCCGTTCGGGCGGCTGGTTCGCGTCGAGCTCCGCAAGCTGGCCGACACCCGGGCCGGGCGCTGGCTGCTGATCTCCATCGTCGCGCTGACCCTGCTCGTGCTGGTGATCCAGATGGCGGTCGTGCTGGGCAACGACCTCCACCCGAAGTACGTCGACTTCCTGCAGGGCGCCAACACGCCGATGGGCATTCTGCTGCCGGTGCTCGGCGTCCTCTCGATCACCAGCGAGTGGAGCCAGCGCACCGCCATGGTGACCTTCACCCTGGAGCCGTCCCGGATGCGGGTGGTGCTCGCCAAGCTGGTGAGCCTGCTCGTGGTGTCGGTGGTGGCACTGGTCGTCGGCCTGGCGCTCGGCGCCCTGACCAACGTCCTCTACGGCGTGTTCTCGGGCAACACGGTGGTGTGGGGGAGCGTCGGCAAGCTGGTCCTCACCTACTTCGTGCTCTTCCTGCTCGCCCTCGGCAGCGGGTTCGCGCTCGGAGCCCTCTTCCTCAACTCGCCGGCCGGCATCGTCGTCTACTTCGTCTACCAGTTCGTCCTGCCGGTCCCCTTCGCGATCGGGGCTGCCCTGATGGGCTGGTTCGGCGACCTGCGGCCGTGGGTCGACTTCAACTTCGCCCAGACGCCGCTCGGCGACGGAACCATCCACGGGAGCGAATGGGCCCACCTGGTGACCTCGGGCCTGATCTGGCTGGGGCTGCCCCTGGCCATCGGGATCTGGCGGATCGGCCGGACGGAGGTCAAGTGAGCATCCCGGTGGGGGCGCCGAGGCTCACCTTCGACGTCTCGAGCACGCCGGGGATCCCGTTCGGGCGGCTGTTCACCGTCGAGCTGCGCAAGAGCGCCGACACCCGCGCGGGCCGCTGGCTGATCGGGATCACCGTCGGTGCGGCGCTGCTCGCCGAGCTGATCTACCTGATCGTGGCGGTGAGCAAGAATCTCGACGGCTCCTACGGCAGCTTCGTCGCGGCCGCGGCGTTCGTGAGCTCGTTCCTGCTGCCTATCCTCGGCATCATGCTCGTCACCAGCGAGTGGAGCCAGCGCACGGCGATGACGACCTTCAGCCTGGAGCCACGCCGGATGCGCATCATCACCGCCAAGCTCCTGGCCGGGGTCGCCCTGACGCTGTTCGTGATCGCCTTCGCGCTCGTCGTGGGACTGGTCTTCGTGCTGCTGTTCGCGGCCCTCCAGGGCCATAGCCCGAACTGGACGTTCGGCTGGTCCGGCTTCCTCGGTTTCATCATCAACCAGACCTTCGCGATGCTCGGCGGGTTCGCCCTGGCCTGCCTGCTGCTCAACACCCCGGCCGCGATCGTCACCTACGTCGTCTACCGCTACGTCCTGCCGACCCTGCTGGCGATCGGCTCGGCGCTGATGGTGTGGTTCTCCCACTTCGCGCCGTGGATCGACTTCCAGTCCGCCTCGGCCGAGCTCTACGACATGCCGCTGACCGGCTCCCAGTGGGCGCACCTCGCCGTGAGCGGGTTCATCTGGCTCGTCCTACCCCTGGTGATCGGGCTCTGGCGGATCCGCCGCGCCGAGGTGAAGTGAGCGGCGTGGGTGCCACTCATTAGGGTCTGGGGCATGGACGCCCCCCGATC
>JAHEXO010000069.1 GCA_023252065.1 Nocardioides sp.
GAGCTGCACGTCTACGTCGAGCTCGGCGGGGGAGCGGTGTGCACCCTGATGGAGCTCCTCCTCGAGCCGGTCGAGGAGGAGCGGGCGGCAGCCTTCTTCCGCGGCCTCGAGGCGCGCGACCCCGAGCTCGCGGACCTGGCGGTGATCGACCGGGTGCTCGCCCGTGCCCGGGCCGAGCTGCCGTGGTGCGGGCCGCTCGACCCCAACCCGTCGAACGTGATGGCCCGCCCCGACGGCTCGCTCGTGCTCACCGACCCGTTCTACGCCGACGGGCCCCACCTCTACGGCTCGCTGACCATCGACGCGAGCCTGGTCGCGCGAGCGATCCCCGCCGAGTCGCGCCGCCACATGTTCGACCTCCCCCTCACCTGGACCGGCGCGTGGGACCCCGCCGAGCGCGCTCGGCTGGAGGCGGCTCTGGCAGCCGCCGACGCCGACCTCGCCCGCTGAGGCCGAGCCCTCCCTATCGTGGTGCCGGTGAAGCACTCGGTCCTGCCGGCCCTCGTCCTCGCCACCGTCCTCGCCGGGCCGGTCGCGGCGCACGCCACCACGTCGTACGACGGAGGGGCGGCGGCCGTGGACCGGGCCCGCGGCGTCCGGCACGTCGGCGTGCCGCCGGCCGGCCGGGCGGTGGACGTCAGCCACCCCGACCACGTCATCGGCAACGGCACCGCCGCGAGCTGCACGTCCGCCAAGGTCGTCAGAGCGGTGGCGAAGGGCGGCGTGATCACCTTCGACTGCGGCCCTGCGCCGGTCGTGATCCGAATGTCCGCGACCGCGAAGGTCGTCAACACCAGTAGTCGCGTCGTCCTCGACGGCGGCGGCCGGGTGACCCTCGACGGGCTGGGGAAACGCCGGATCCTCTACCAGGACACCTGCGACCAGCGACAGGTCTGGACCACCGACCACTGCGACAACCAGGCGCGCCCGCACCTCGTCGTCCAGCACCTCACCCTCGCCCACGGCAACTCCACCGGCCGGCTGTTCGACGGCGGGGGCGGCGGCGCGATCTTCGCCCGGGGCGGGACGTTGAAGATCGTCGGCAGCCACTTCGTCGGCAACCGCTGCGACCCGACGGGCCCCGACCTCGGCGGGGCCGCGGTGCGCGCCCTCTCGCAGTACGACGCCCGGCCGGTCTACGTGGTCGGCAGCACGTTCCGGGGCGGTCGCTGCAGCAACGGCTCGGGGCTCTCGAGCATCGGCGTCTCGTGGACCGTGCTCAACAGCGTGTTCATCGGCAACCGGGCGATCGGCCACGGCGCCAACCCCCAGCGGCCGGGCACCAAGGGCGGCGGCTCCGGCGGCGCGATCTACACCGACGGCAACCGATACGTCGTCCGGGTCGGCGGCACGCTGATGCGGCACAACCACGCCAACGAGGGCGGCGGAGCGATCTTCTACGTCAGCAACGACCGCACCGGCACCCTCCACCTGCGGTGGTCGACCCTCGAGGACAACCTCAGCGAGCGCTTCGAGACCAGGCCCGGCATCTTCTACCTCGGCCACGGCCCGATCGACGTGACCCACTCGGTGATCCGCTGACGGTCGGAGAACTCCCTTCTGCCCGCGACCCCGTCGCACCTACGATGACCGGATGGTGCTGCTCGAGCGCACACCAGCGCTCGGGAGCGTGACCGACTACCTCGCCGCCGCAGCGAGCGGTCATGGACGACTGGTGTTCATCGGCGGCGAGGCCGGCGTCGGCAAGACGACGCTGGTCGAGCGTGTGGTTGCCGACGCCGCCTCGACCGTGCGGGTCGCCCGCGGCGCCTGCGACGGCTCGAGCACACCGTCCCCGCTCGGGCCGCTCCGCGAGATGCTGCCTGCGCTGCCGGGGGGCATCTGGCCGGACGACGCCGAGCGCGCCGAGGTCTTCACCCGGCTCTCCGAGGCGCTCGGTCGGCCGGGCACGCCGACGCTCGTCGTCGTCGAAGACGCCCACTGGGCCGACGACGCGACCCTCGACCTGCTGCGCCACCTGGCCCGACGGGTGCACCACCTCCGGGCTCTCGTGCTGGTGACCTACCGTGCCGAGGAGGCAGCCGGCAGCCATCCGCTGCGGCTGCTCTTCGGCGACGTGGGCGGGGCGGCCGGCGTACGCCGGATCGACCTCAACCCGCTGAGTGTGGAGGGTGTCCGGGTCCTGCTGGACGAGGCGGCCGGAGAGCCCGGGTCGGCCTCGGTCCGCGACGCCGAGGAGCTCCACCGGACCACGGGTGGCAACCCGTTCTTCGTCACCGAGGTCATCGCCAGCGCCGCGGACGCCGTACCTCGCAGCGTGCGGGAGGCGGTGCTCGCCCGCGTCTCCCGGCTCTCCGACCCCACGCGTGACGGGCTGGACCTGGTGGCGCTGGCCGGACCGCGGTGCGAGGTGGGGCTGGTGGAGGCGGTGGCGCCCGAGCTGGCCCTGTCGCTGGACGAGGCCCTCGACCGTGGGGTGCTGCTGCTCAGCGGTGACCTGCTGATGTTCCGCCACGAGCTGGCGCGGCTCACGGTCCGCGACGATATCCCCCTGCTCCGGCGACGGACGGGCCACCGGCAGGTCCTGCAGTGGCTGGAGACCCACGACGGCGACCCGGCCCGGATGGCCTATCACGCGGAGGCGGCCGGCGAGAACGACGCGGCTCACGAGCACGCCCTGGTCGCCGCGGTCCGGGCCGCCCGGCTGGGGTCGCACCGCGAGGCGGCGGAGCAGTACGAGCGGGCCTTGCGCCATGCTCCCGCCGCCCGCGACCGGGCCCGCGCCGAGCTGCTGGGCCGGCTCTCGGTCGAGCACTACGTGACCGGCCGGATCGAGGAGGCACGTGCCGCGCGGGCCCAGGCGTTGGAGGTCTGGTCGGAGCTGGGGGACGTCGAGCAGATGGGGGACAGCCGACGGTGGCTGTCACGCCTGGTGTGGTTCCTCGGCCAGAGCGAGGTGGCCGAGGAGTACGCCGCGTCGGCGTACGCCGTCCTCGAGGGCACGGGCGGGACCGCCGAGGCCATGGCCGCGAGCAACCGCGGCCATCTGCGGATGCTGGCCCTCGACCTGGAGGGCACCCGCGAGTGGGCCACCCGCGCGCTCGACCTGGTCCGCGACCGCGACGATCGCGCGGCCGAGGAGGTGCGCGTCCATGCGCTCAACAACCTCGGCACGGCCGAGCTCGACGGCGGGGACGAGGAACGCGGCTGGGCCCTGCTGGAGGAGAGCCTGCACCGGTCCCAGGCGGCAGACCTCCACGCGGACGCCGCTCGGGCGTTCACCAACCTCGGGGCGGAGGCGGTCGGTCGGCACGACCACCTGCGAGCCGGGGCGTACCTGACGGTCGGCCTGTCCTACTGCACCGAACGGGACCTCGATGCCTGGGTCACCTACATGCGCGGCTGGCTGGCTCTCGACCACCTCCACCGGGGAGACCTCGCGGGTGCCGCGACGACGGCCGAGGCCGTGCTGCGGCACCCTCGCACGGCCTTGGTGAGCAGGGTCATCCCGTTGTGCGTGCTGGCCCTCGCCAGGGCCCGGGCCGGGCGTGACGACTACGCCGACCCGTTGCGCGAGGTCTATGAGTCGGCGTTCCGGATCGGGGAGGCCCAGCGGATCGCCCCGGCAGCCTTCGCGGCCTGTGAGATCGCCTGGCTCGAGGGCGACGAGGCCCGGCTCGAGCAGGTGCTGGCGGAGGCATGGCCGGCTGTCGAGATGACGCCCGCCACGGGGATGCGAGGGCTCCTCGTCCCGTGGCTGCCCGACGCGATGGCCGCTGCGGAGGCGGACGCGTTGGACGGGCCCCAGCGGGCGGAGGCGCTGCGGCGGTGGGACGAGGCGGCGACCGCCTGGGACGCGGTCGACAGTCCCTACGCCGCCGCGCTGGCCCTGGCTCGCTCGGGCTCTGAGGAGGGGCTGGCCACTGCCGCCGTACGGTTCGACGACCTCGGTGCGGAGGGGGCTGCCGCCCGTGCCCGGGCCCTGGCACGGGGTCAGGGCTGGTCGACGCCCCGGCGACGTCGTACCGAGACCCGCCAGCACCCGCAAGGCCTGACCCGGCGTGAGGCCGAGGTGGCCGGTCTCCTGGCCGAGGGGCTCTCGAACGCCGCTATCGCCGACCGGCTGGTCCTCTCGCAGCGGACCGTGGAGCACCACGTCGCCGCCGTCCTGGCCAAGCTCGAGGTCCCCTCCCGCCACGCCGTCCGCGCCACCCTCCTTCTGCCCTGACCGGTAGTCCGTGACGATCGTCAGCCCGTTCCTCGGCGGGTCGCCTGACGTACGTCACGGACTACCGGAAAGAGTTTGTGAGTGAGCGCTCACTCAGTTAGGGTGGGGGAGTGACTCCGCGTGCTTCTGCCATGGCCCCCGACGATCGGCGCAGGGCGATCGTGCGCGCGCTCGTGCCGCTGCTGGTCGAGCGCGGGGGTGAGGTGAGCACCCGCGAGATCGCCCAAGCGGCTGGGATCGCGGAGGGCACGATCTTCCGGGTCTTCCCCGACAAGAAGAGCCTGATGCTGGCCGCGGCCGAGGAGGCCATCAACCCGGCCGACGGGCAGGCGGCGTTCGACACCGCGATGGCCGCCGACCCCGACCTCCGGGCCCAGGTCGTCGCCGCCGCGCAGCGGATCCTCGACCGGATGCGGATGACGATGGCGGTGATGATGGCGGTCCGCTCCCACCTCTGGGACGACGAGGCACACCGCAAGCACCACGAGGGTGACAAGCACTTCGGGCCGCCGCAGTTCGTGCTCGACGCCCAGACCCAGCTCCACCGGAGGCTGACCGGCCTCTTCGAGCCGCACCGCGACGAGCTCTCGGTCGAGCCCGAGGTCGCCGCCCTCGCCCTGCGCAGCCTGGTCTTCGGGGCCAGCCGGCCCGAGCTGGGCATGGTGCCCGCGCTCGACGCGGAGCAGATCGCCGACCTGCTCCTGCAGGGGGTCACGACCAGGCCTACGACCGCGAACGAGACCCAGAACGAGACCAAGACATCGGGAGTCAGCTGACATGTTGCTCAAGCTCGTCCGCAGGTTCCTCGCGGACTACAAGCGACCCCTCGCCTACGTCGTGGTGCTGCAGTTCGTCGGCACCGTGATGGCTCTCTACCTGCCCAGCCTCAACGCCGACATCATCGACAACGGCGTGGTCACCGGCGACACCGGCTACATCCTGCGCATCGGCGCCCTGATGCTGGGCGTCGCGTTCGTCCAGATCGCGTGCTCGATCGGCGCGGTCTGGTTCGGTGCGCGTACGGCGATGAGCTTCGGCCGCGACGTACGTGGCGCGATCTTCCACCGGGTCGGCACGTTCTCCCAGCGGGAGGTGCAGCACTTCGGTGCCCCCAGCCTGATCACCCGCGAGACCAACGACGTCCAGCAGGTGCAGATGCTCGTGCTGCTCTCGTGCACCCTGATGGTGATGGCCCCGATCATGATGGTCGGCGGCATCTTCATGGCGATCCGTCAGGACCTCCACCTGTCCTGGGTGATCGCCGTGACCGTCCCGGTGCTCGCCATCGCGCTGAGCTTCATCATCTCCCGGATGGTGCCGAGCTTCCGGCTCATGCAGTCCCGGATCGACGAGGTCAACCGGCTCCTGCGCGAGCAGATCACCGGCGTCCGCGTGGTCCGTGCCTTCGTCCGGGAGCCGCTCGAGACCGAGCGCTTCGCCGTCGCCAACCGCGACCTGACCGCGGTCGCGACCCGTGCGGGCCGCTGGCTCGCCACGATGTTCCCGACGGTGATGCTGGTCGCCAACGTCGCCTCGGTGGCGGTGCTCTGGTTCGGCGGTCACCTGGTCGAGTCGGGGAACATGCAGGTCGGTGCGCTGTCGGCCTACCTCGCCTACCTGATGCAGATCGTGATGTCGGTGATGATGGCGACCTTCATGATGATGATGATCCCGCGCGCGGCCGTGTGCGGCGACCGGATCATGGAGGTCCTCGGCACCGACACGTCGGTCCCGGCGCCGTTGCCGGACGACGCCGTCGCCCACCTGCCCGAGCGTGGCGTCCTCGAGCTCGACGAGGTCGCGTTCAGCTATCCCGGAGCCGAGGCTCCCGTGCTCCACGACCTCTCGTTCCGGGTGGAGCCCGGTCAGACCGTGGCCGTCGTCGGCTCCACCGGCGCCGGGAAGAGCACCCTGGTCAACCTGGTGCCCCGCCTCTTCGACGTGACGGCGGGAGAGGTGCGGGTCGCCGGCGTCGACGTACGCCGGCTCGCGCCCGAGCGGCTCTGGTCGGTGATCGGGTTGGTCCCTCAGCGGGCGTTCCTCTTCAGCGGGACAGTCCGCTCCAACCTCCTGCACGGCAAGCCGGACGCCACCGACGAGGAGCTCTGGCGGGCCCTCGAGATCGCCCAGGCCGACGACTTCGTCCGCGAGATGCCCGAAGGTCTCGACGCCCCGATCGTCCAGGGTGGCACCAACGTGAGCGGTGGGCAGCGTCAGCGGCTCGCCATCGCGCGGGCCGTCGTACGCCGTCCCGACATCTACCTGTTCGACGACTCGTTCTCCGCGCTCGACCTGGCCACCGACGCCCGCCTCCGCGCGGCGCTGCGCCCAGTCACGCGTGAGGCCACGGTGCTGATCGTCGCCCAGCGGATCTCCACGATCCGCGACGCCGACCTGATCCTCGTGCTCGAGGACGGCGTGCTGGTCGGCCGCGGCACCCACGCCGAGCTGCTCGACACCTGTGCGACCTACCAGGAGATCGTCGCGTCCCAGCTGAGCGCGGAGGAGGCAGCCGCATGAGCGAGCAGACGCAGACGCCCCCCGCCACCTCGAAGGACGGCCACACCCAGCTGAAGGAGACCGAGCGCGTCGAGGCCGGACCAGGTGGTCCCGGCCGCGGCCCCTTCGGCGGCGGCATGGTCGGCCAGAAGGCCAACGACTTCAAGCCCAACGCCAAGCGGCTGGTCGCCCGGATGGCACCGGAGAAGACCAAGGCGTTCCTCGTCGTCGTCCTCGCCGTGGCCAGCGTCGGACTGATGACGCTCGGCCCGCGCATCCTCGGCCGGGCCACCGACCTGATCTTCGCCGGCGTGACGGGCAAGCAGCTCGGTGAGAAGGGCGTGCCGGCCGGCACCTCTCAGGCGCAGGTCGTCGCCGGCCTCCAGGCCAAGGGTGACCACAAGCAGGCCTCGATGATCGCCTCGATGAACCACTTCGTGGTCGGCCACGGCGTCGACTTCACGGCCGTCGGCCACGTGCTCATGCTGGTGCTCGCGGTCTACGTCGCGGCGTCGCTGCTGGCCTGGCTCCAGGGCTACCTGCTCAACGACGTGGTGCAGCGGACGATCTACCGGATGCGGGCCGACGTCGAGGACAAGGTCAACACCCTGCCCCTGAGCTACTTCGACCGGCAGCCGCGCGGCGAGCTGCTCAGCCGGGTCACCAACGACATCGACAACATCAGCCAGACCCTGCAGCAGACCATGAGCCAGCTGATGACGTCGCTGCTGACCGTCGTCTTCGTGGTCGTCATGATGTTCTCGATCTCGTGGGAGCTCGCGCTGGTCGCACTGGTCACCGTGCCGGTGACGATGGTGGTCGCCCAGCAGGTGATGAAGCGCAGCCAGGGCATGTTCATCGACCAGTGGCGCCGCACCGGCCGTCTCAACTCCCACATCGAGGAGACCTTCTCCGGCCACGCCCTGGTAAAGGTGTTCGGCCGTCAGGCCGAGGTCGAGCAGACCTTCGCCGAGGAGAACGAGAAGCTCTATGAGGCGTCGTTCGGCGCGCAGTTCGTGAGCGGCCTGATCATGCCGACGATGATGTTCATCGGCAACCTCAACTACGTCGTGATCGCGGTCCTCGGTGGCCTCAAGGTCGCCAACGGGTCGATCTCGCTCGGCGACGTGCAGGCCTTCATCCAGTACTCCCGGCAGTTCACCCAGCCGCTCACCCAGGTCGCCTCGATGGCCAACCTGCTGCAGTCGGGCGTGGCCAGCGCCGAGCGCGTCTTCGAGCTCCTCGACGCGCCCGAGCAGGAGGCGGACGCCACGGGTACGCCGGCCCCCGAGGGCGAGCGGCACGGCGAAGTGCGCTTCGAGCACGTGTCGTTCTCCTACAGCCTCGACACCCCGCTGATCGAGGACCTCTCCCTGGTCGCCCGCCCCGGCCACACCGTGGCCATCGTCGGCCCGACCGGCGCCGGCAAGACCACCCTGGTCAACCTG
>JAHEXO010000584.1 GCA_023252065.1 Nocardioides sp.
GCGAGCCCGACTCCTCGGGCACGGGCAGGAACGACTCCCACATGCTCGGGTCGTCGACGAGCGGCTCGTAGCCGACGACCGCCCAGTCGGGCAGTGCGGTCACCGCCGACTTCAGGTGCAGTACCTTCTCCAGCGGTACGGCGACCACCCGGGCGCCGTACGGCTCGAGGAAGGAGCTCAGCTGGTCGACACCCTCCTGGTTGGTCCGGCCGCCGGTCCCGACCCACACGGTGCCGCCGTGCTTCAGCACGTCACCACCGTCCAGCGTGCCGGGCGCCTCGATCGAGACGACGTCGTAACCGAGGTCGTCGAGCAGGGCAGCGACGGCCGCCGTCTCGGGCTTGCGCTCGTCCGCCCCGGGTCGCGTGATGACCGCCCGCTCGCCGTACATCACGACGGTGTCCTCGACGAAGACGCTGTCGGGGCATTCCTCGATCGACGGCACCTCGATGGTGCTCCATCCCGCGTCGTGCAGCGCGTCGACGTAGCCCTCCCACTGTCGCATCGCCAAGTCGACGTCGACCGGTGACCGCTCGATGTGGGTCACCAGCCCCTCGGCCAGACGAGAGGAGGGACGACGGACCAGGGCGCGACGCTCGTGCACGCGCCGGAGTCTAGGGGCGATGCCTTGCCCGGAGGGGTGGTGGGGGAGCACCGTTCTCCAGAGATCTGCAGTGAGGGCAACGGGGATGACACAGCTGATCGCGGGCAGGACCGCCGAAGAGGAGGTCCTGGAGGCGTTGCTGGCGGACCGGTCCCCGGAGCCGCGATCAGTGCTCGTCGAAGGTTCCCCCGGCATCGGCAAGACCACCGTGCTCCTGGGACTGCTCGACCGTGCCCGCGAGCAGGGGTACGCCGTCGCGGTCTGCCGGCCCTCGCCGTCGGAGATGGATCTGTCCTACGCAGGCCTCGTCAGCCTGCTGAGCGGTCTCGACCCCGCAACGCTCGAGAGCCTGCCCTCGCCGCAGGCGCGGGCGCTGCGCACGGTCCTCCGCCTCGAGGAGGGGGCGGACCCGGTCGACCGGCTGTCCTTGAGCCTCGCGACTGTGGCCGCTGTGCGCAGCGATGCGGCGTCCCGACCTCTGTTGCTCGCCGTCGACGACATCCAATGGCTCGACCTACCGAGCGCGCGCATGGTCGCGTTCTTGGTACGCCGGCTGGTCGGCTCCGACGTCCGGCTGGTCGTGGTGCGCACCCTCGACGCCGTCGGGCCGGCTGCCGGCGGCCGGAGGACGGGAGAGCCCTGGGTCGACTGGGCCTCCGAGCTGGCCCGGGCGATGCCCGACGGGCGGCACCAGACGCTTCGGCTGGGCCCGCTCGGCCCCAGCGACCTGGCTCGGATCTTGCGACGCGTCCTGGGCTGGGCTCCGGCCTGGCCCCGCGTCCTGCGGATCGCCGAGCTGTCGCAGGGCAACCCGCTGCATGCCATCGAGCTCACCCGCGCCTTCGGGGCGGCCCGCTCGAGCGAGGGTCTGGAGGGGTCGTTGCCGGACAGCGTCCTCGAGCTCGCCCGGGCCAGGATCGAGCGGCTGCCGAGGCACGTGCGCGACGCCGTCGAGCTGGCCTCGGTGCCTCGAGACGCGCCACTCCATCTGCTCGGGCAGCTCGAGCCGGGTGCGCGGGACCTGCGGGCGGCACTCGACGACGCGGCCCGTCAGGGCATCGTGACCGTCTACGAGGAGAGGGTGCGTTTCACCCACCCGATCCTGGCCGCGGCGGCCTACGACTCGCTCCCCGCGGCACGCGGGCGCGACCTGCACCGAGCGCTGGCCCTGCTGTCCGACAACCTCGAGGAGCGGGCCCGTCACCTCGCCATGGCGGTCGAGAGGCCGGACAGCCAGGTGGCCGTGGCGCTCGAGGGAGCCGCCGAGCAGGCGTGGCGCCGCGGCGCTCCTGACACGGCAGCCGACCTGCTGCGTCAGGCCTGCCGGGTCACTCCTCACGAAGAGGGCGACGCCCTCGCCCTCCGGCGTACGGCGTACGGCCGGCTGCTGCACAGCGCCGGGGATGCCCCCGGTTCGGTCGCCGAGCTCGAGTCCGTGGTGGCGGACCTGCCCGGCGGCGTGCTCCGCGCAGGCGCCCTGTTCCACCTGATGTACGTCGTACGGCTCTCGGGCGCTCTGGAGCACGCAGTGGACCTCGGCGTCCAAGCCGCCGAGGAAGCCAGGGACGACCCGACCCTCGAGGCCGAGGTGTGGGGGCTCCTCTCGCGGATCTCCGACAACGACGTCGGCCGCAAGCTCGCCTCCGCTCGGCGAGCGACCGACGCACTCGCACGGGTCGCGCATCCCGATCCCGAGGTGGCCTTCGAGGTGCACGCGGCGCTGGTCGAGGCGGAGTTCTACGCCGGGCTCGGAGTGCGCCTGGACCGGCTGGAGGGTCTGCCGCACGGCGGCGGCCTCCGGTTCCCACCCGTGCGGACCGCCTGGCACGGGGACGACCTGGCCGGACGGCTGCTGGCCTACGACGGGCGGGTCGAAGAGGGGCTCGCCTTGCTGCGCGGGATGTACGAGCGGGCGGCCGTCGAGAACCGGTCGGTGCTGCCCACGGTCCTGGGTTGGATGGCCGAGGCCGAGCTCTCCGCCGGTCGCTTCACGAGCGCTCGGGAGCTGACCCATGAGGCATTGGAGCGCGTCGCGGAGATCGGTCGCGTCGG
>JAHEXO010000585.1 GCA_023252065.1 Nocardioides sp.
TCGCGACGTGCCGCACCGGGTCGAGCTCGATGCCGCCGGCTCGCAGCACCCGGCCGCGGGCGGCCGGTCGCCGCCGCGCCAGAGACCGGATGCGTAGGACGAGCTCGGGGAAGTGGAACGGCTTGGCGAGGTAGTCGTCAGCCCCGGCGTCGAGACCCTGGACGCGGTCCTCCGGCGCACCCGACGCGGTGAGCATGAGCACCATCGGCCGGTCATCCTGCGCCGTGATCATGTGGCAGAGCGCGTCGCCATGGATCCCGGGCAGGTCCCTGTCGAGCACCACGACGTCGTACGTGTTCGCATCGAGGCGGGTCGCCGCGGCCAGGCCGTCGTGCGCCACATCGACCGCCAGGCCCTGGTCGCGCAACCCCTCCGCGACGACCTCGGCCAGGGCAACCGCGTCCTCGACGACGAGCACCCTCACGACCGACCCCGGTCCCGACCGCGACCCGGACCCGAGGCCGCACCGACCGTGACCGGCTTCTGTGACGCGTGCCGCCCCGCCGAGGGCAGCCGTAGCTCGGCCCGCAGCCCGCCTCCTGCCCGCGCCGAGAGGACCAGGTCGCCGCCGTGGGCTTGCGCGATCGAGGCTGCGATGGACAGCCCGAGGCCCGAACCGCGGTCGGACCCGGTTCGATCGGACGACAGCCGCTCGAAGGGCCGGCCTAGCCGGGCCACTGCCGACGGCTCCAGCGCCGGTCCGTCCGTCTCGACGACGAGGGAGACGGACTCCTCGCCGTCGGTGCTGGTCACCACGACGGGGCCGTCCGGTGACGCGTGGACGACCGCGTTGTCGACGAGGTTGCCGACCACTCGACGCAGGAGCGTCGAGCTGCCGGTGGTCTCCGCCACGGCCCCCAGGTCGGTCACCACGACCAAGCCCCCAGCGTCCAGGTCGGCGGTTCGCGCCGCCAGGGAGGCCGCGGCGACGTCGGCCAACGAGACGGGCCCGTCGTCGGACAGCGCACGCCCCCGCGCTCCGTGCTGCCCGAGGTGCTGAACGCGGGACAGCACGAGCAGGCCCTCGAGCAGGTCATCGACCTGGTCGAGCTCGGCTCGCAGCCGCCGCGACAGGGAAGCGAGCGCAGGGACCGCATCCGGCTTCGCGGACGCCACGTCGACGGCCGCGCGAATCGTCGTCAGGGGAGTGCGCAGCTCGTGCGAGGCGTTGGCCACGAACCGGCGTTCGGCGGAGAACGCCGCCTCGAGCCGGTCGAGCAGGTCGTCGATGGTGTCGGCCAGGTGCTTCACCTCGTCGTCGGGGCCGGTCACGCCCAGTCGCTCGTGAAGGGTGTCAGCGGTGACCCGTCGTGTCGTCTCGGTCATCGACCGCAGAGGCGCGACCACGCGGCGCGCAAGCACCGCCCCGAGGACCAGCGACAGGGCGGCCATGACGACCAGGGCGACGAGCGAGCCGACGAGAAGCTGGCGCGACCACACCTCATGCACTGCCGACAGCTGCGCCTCGAGGCCCGCGATGCGCTCGCGGGCCGTCGTCAGGTCCGTGACCGAGACCGCGCCTGCACCATCCGGTGCCATCTCGGACACCTTGGCCCCGGCCAACACGTTGGTGAGCACGAGTAGCACGAGCGAGGAGGCGACGAAGACGCCCGCAAAGAGCACCGTGAACCGCCGCCGTACCGGCAACCGAGCCAGCCACCGCGTGGGCCACCTCGTAGGCGCGTTCAGCCATGGGTTCGTCATGCCGCTCCTCTCGCTCCGAACAGCATGCCCGGCTCGGCCTAACAGCGGTGTGACGACGGCCGTTCCGCCCACGTGTCCACGATCCCCGTAGAACCGAGCCATGAGACACGACAACCACCTCCGCCACCTCACGGTGCGCCAGGAATGGGCCGCCTTCTGGACCCGGGGTCGCGCGGCCGCGGTCCTCGGCGCAATGCTCGTCATGGTCGCCGGTGCCGTACTGACCGCTATGGCTCCGCGCGCCTCCTGCAGCGAGGGCACGATCGAGACCCCGTGCCCGGCCGACCCGATCGGACCCCAGGGGTTGGGCGTCTCAGACCGGCTGACCTTCGCGCACCGCACACTCGACGGCGACGGGAGCATCACCGTCCGGCTGACGAGCCTGACCGGGATCATCACCTACCCGCCGCCGAAGCACGACGAGATGGTGCCCGGGCTCGTGCCCTGGGCGAAGACCGGGATCATCGTCAAGGACGGCACACGCCAGGGGTCGCGCTACGCCGCACTCATGATGACCGGCCAACACGGCGTGCACCTGCAGCACGACTACGTCGACGACATCGAAGGCAGCGGTGGTGCGGTCGCCCCGACCGCTCCCCGGTGGCTGCGCCTCACGCGCGCGGGTGACCTGGTCACGGGTGAGGAGTCGCCGAATGGCTCGACGTGGTCGACGGTGGGCTCTGCGCGCCTCGAGGACCTGCCCGCGACCGTCGAGATCGGGCTCTTCGCCACCTCCCCCGGCGACCAGACCCTGCGGTCCACCGCCTTGGGAGCAAGTATCGTCGAGCTGCGATTCACGCAGGCCAGCGGCACCTTTGACCGCGTCACGACAACGGGGTCGGTCTCGCCGGACGAATGGCGAACCGACCTCATCGGCGAGATGGGCACCACCGACTGGGAACGACTGCACCGCGCCCCCGGCCTCACCATCTCAGGCGACGGCCTCACCGT